>JBBSGQ010000021.1:0-17641 GCA_038253965.1 Acidimicrobiales bacterium
CGTCTTGCGTACCGGGTTGAAATGGCCGCACTTCGACAGTGGGATAGCCACGCACGAGCGCCGGTTCGACAGGCAGTGGGCGGCGAAGCTGCATGACGTCGCGTTGGGCTGCGATGTCGGCTGCGAGTGCCACAGCGGTGTCGGCTTCGGTCGGGTCCGACACGACCCAGCGACGCCGACCACCCGGGCGTCGGGTGGTCACCGCCGCCGCGAGCTCCGGCAGATGACCCCGGTCCGTGACCAACATCCACCGACCGTCGACGAGCGTCGCTCGGCCGGCCCCGTCGCCCAGCTCGATCGCCCCTTCCACAGTCGCCGACCCTATCGGCGGCCGGTACCCTCGCCCGATGGCGAGGCCACGCTCCCCGAAGGGTCGCGCCAGGCTCGCCCACCAGCGCCTCGCTGAGGCGTATCCCGGCTCAGTCACCGATCTCTGCGAGCTCGATCACGCCAACCCGTTCGAGCTCCTCGTGGCCACGATCCTGTCGGCCCAGACGACCGACATACGGGTCAACCTGGTCACACCTGTGCTGTTTCGGCGTTTTCCCGCAGCTCAGGACCTCGCTCATGCCGACCCGGCCGAGGTCGAGGAGATCGTGCGGTCGACCGGGTTCTACCGCAACAAGGCCCGCAGCCTGATCGGCATGGCGAACGCGCTCGTCGAGCGGTTCGACGGTCAGGTGCCGCACCGGATGGCCGACCTCGTCACCATCCCCGGCGTGGGCCGCAAGACCGCGAACGTCGTGCGTTCTGTCGGACTCGACGAGGCCGGCCTGCCGGTCGACACCCATGTCTTGCGGCTGTCGGCTCGACTCGGCCTGACGACCGCCGCCGATCCCGTCAAAGTGGAATTACAGCTCAATACGCTCGTACCGGCACGCGAGCGCGGGCTCTTCTCCCTGCGCACGATCCTCCATGGACGGCGGGTGTGCCATGCCCGACGACCAGCATGCGGCGACTGTGCACTCAACGACTTCTGCCCATCAGCCGAGATTTGACTCAAAGCCATCCACAAGAGTTCGGCTATTCTTTGAAAATAGTGCTCGTGAGAACGTGACGCGAGGCTCGGTGGTGACTATATTGACCGCCGACCAGGTTCCCGCCACCTGGTTGGACGCGACATCGGGATCCGCCGCCTGATGTCGCCACGACGGCGCCCTTCGGGGCGCCGTCGTTCATTTTCCTACTCTCCGTCGCCGCCACTAGCTCAAAGGTACGCACAGAGGTTTGAAGGACCGCGGCGGGTCAGCGCAACGCCCGTTCCGCTCGCTCGAGGTGACGCTCGCCCATGCGCAGAGACCGTTCGGCCTCGAACAGGGCGGTTGCCACCTCGGTGCGGTCGTCATCGGTCTCGAACCGCTCGGCCATCGCCGCCACCCGTTCGCCGAGCTCGCCGATCGCCGTCGCAAGGGCTGACAACTCGGCCTGTTCGGAAGACGTCACATCGGCAGTCTCGCCGAATCCCCGTGCTGGCCGCGGCGAAGGCACCAGTAGCGTCTCCTCCGTGCTCGAACGACTCGACCTGAGGGGCAACGCCGGCGATCTTCGCCATGTGCTGCCACGGCCCGAGCCGTTGGAGGAAGGTCCGGTCGCCGCTGTGCAGGCGATTCTCGCTGCGGTTCGCAGCCGAGGCGATGCCGCGCTCCGGGAGCTGACCAACCAGTTCGACCGGGTCGTGCTCGACGACGTGCGCGTCCCGATCGAGGAGATCGAGGACGCGGTGGACCAGCTGCAGGCGCCGCTGCGGGCTGCCCTCGAGGCCGCGGCCGAAGGCATCGAGGACTTCCACAAGCATCAACTGTGCGCTGACCGCGTCTATGAACGCGATGGGATCGTCGTCGAGGAACGACAGCAGCCGGTCGACCGGGCCGGCTGTTACGTGCCAGGCGGGCGGGCTGTCTATCCGAGCACCGTTCTGATGACAGCGATCCCGGCTCGGGTGGCCGGCGTTCGCGAGATCGCGCTCTGCGTCCCGCCCGACGCCTCAGGCCGGGTCCCGATCTCGACCCTTGCCGCAGCCTCGATCGCTGGTGTCGACGAGGTGTACAGGATCGGGGGAGCCCAGGCGATCGGCGCCATGGCCTTCGGCACGGAGTCGGTTCCCGCAGTGGACGTGATCGTCGGGCCTGGCAACGTGTACGTGGCGCTGGCGAAACGGGAGGTCGCCGGGATGGTCGGCGTCCCGTCGGCATTCGCGGGCCCCTCAGAGGTGGTGGTCGTCGCCGACGATTCGACCGGAGTCGAACTGGCCGCGGTCGACGTGATCCTGCAAGCCGAGCACGGACCAGGTGGACTGGCCTGGCTGGTCACGTGGTCGGAATCGGCGGCCGACGCCATCACCACCGAGATCGAAGCGCAAGTCGCCAGAGCGGCCCGACACGACGACATCGCGGCAACCTTTGCAACTGGCGGCCATGTAGTCGTCTGTGACGGACCGGCTCAGGCGGCTGACGTGATCAACCTCATCGCTCCCGAGCACCTGGAGCTGCTCACCGAGGACCCGCGAGCCCTGCTACCGCTCGTCCGCCACGCCGGAGCCATCTTCTGCGGTCCCTGGGCACCGGCTTCGGTCGGCGACTACATCGCCGGGCCTAGCCACGTCCTGCCGACCGCCGGGACTGCGCGCTTCTCGGGCGCTCTCACCGTCCGGGACTTCCAGAAGTCGCTGCACATCATCACGTTGGACGAGGCGGCGCTGGCGAAGGTGGCCCCGCACGTCGAGGCGATCGCGACGGCCGAAGGCCTTGCTGCGCACGCCGACTCTGTCCGCCGACGGCGCGGCAGGTGACCACGGTGGCCACCGATCGAATCAAACCCCGTGACGACGTGGCGCTCATGGACGGGTATCACTCCCCCCAGGTCGACGTCGATGTGCGCCTCAACACGAATGAGTCGCCGGCGCCACCGCCCGAGGCCTGGCAGGCGTCGCTCGCGGAAGAAGTCGGCAGGATCGAGTGGCACCGCTACCCCGACCGCGGCGCCCGCGCGCTCCGGGAGCGGATCGCCGCGCTGCACGACGTCGCACCCGACTCGGTTTTCGCCGCCAACGGGTCGAACGAGGTCCTCCAGACGCTCTGTCTCACTTACGGCGGCCATGGTCGAACGGCCGCGGTGTTCGAGCCGACGTATGCCTTGCACAGCCACATCGCCCGCCTGACGGGCACCGGGGTCGCCATCGGCGAACGGACCGATGACTTCGCCCTCGATCTCGGCGAGGTCCGGCGGGTGCTCGGCCGCTACCAACCCGAGATCACGTTCCTGTGCTCGCCCAACAACCCCACGGGCCTGGTGGAGAGCGAAGCGACGGTGCGCGACGTGCTGCGGTCGGCACCCGGTCTGGTCGTGGTCGACGAGGCGTACGGCCAGTTCGCACCCTGGTCGGCGCTTGAGCTCGTCGACGAGGACACGCCGCTGGTGGTCACTCGGACCTACTCCAAGACCTGGTCGATGGCCGCAGCCCGGCTCGGATACCTCGTAGGCCCCACGTGGGTGGTCGATGACCTGGAGAAGGTGGTGCTGCCTTACCACCTCGACTCCCTCAAGCAGGCGGCCGGCCGGCTCGCCCTGGAGTTCACCGAGCACATGGAGTCCCGCGTCGCCGAGGTGGTCGAGGAGCGGGGTCGTCTTGTCGCGGCGTTGAGCGATCTACCGGTCGACGTGTGGCCGTCGGGCGCGAACTTCGTGCTGTTCCGGCCGCAGTCGGTCGATGGGGCCGACGTGTGGCAACGTCTGCTCGAGCACTCCGTACTCGTGCGGAACTGCGCCTCCTGGCCTCGCCTCGAAGGGTGCCTGCGGGTCACCGTCGGCACGCGATACGAGGACGACCGCTTCCTCGCCGCCCTCACCGAGATCCTGACATGACCGGCAACGCTCCGGTGGAGGTCCCGACGTGACCCGAACCGCTCGTCGGGAGCGCACGACGAGGGAGACCTCCGCGGTCATCGAGCTCGACGTCGACGGACCGGCCGGGGCGGTGTCGGCATCGACCGGGCTGCCGTTCTTCGACCACATGCTCGACCAGATCGGCCGCCACGCCGGCTTCGATCTGACAGTACGGGCGACCGGCGATCTGCACATCGACGGGCACCACACGGTCGAGGATGTCGGCATCCTGTTCGGGGAGACGTTCGCCGAAGCGCTCGGGGACAAGTCAGGCGTGCGTCGCTTCGCCAGCGGGCTGTTCCCGCTCGACGAGGCCCTGATCGAGGTGGCGATCGACTTGTCCGGGCGTCCGTTCGTCCTGTGGGACGTGCCCTTCGGCGAGGTCCTGCCGCTCGGCGACCCACCGTTCAACCCGGAGATGGCCGGCCACTTCTGGCAGTCGTTCGCCACGTCGGCCGGCATCACCCTGCACGTCGTCCGTCGCTCGGGCGCCAACACGCACCATGTCATCGAGGCCGCGTTCAAAGGCGTGGCCCGGTGCCTGCGCGACGCAGTGCGAGTGGAGGGCACCGGCGTGCCGTCCACCAAGGGCTCTCTGTGACTGGGTCGCGCGCTGCGACCCGCCCGCTCATCGCAGTGCTCGACTACGGCATCGGCAACCTCCGCTCGGCCCAGAAGGCTCTCCACAAGGTCGGAGCCGACGCCAGGCTGACCGCTGACCGCGGTCTGATCCGCGATGCCGCCGGAGTCGTCCTGCCGGGCGTCGGAGCCTTCGGGCGCTGCATGGAGGCACTGCGAGACGCCCGACTCGACCGGTCGGCGGTCGACGCGATCGAGGCCGACCAGCCGTTCCTCGGTGTGTGCATAGGCATGCAGATGCTGTTCGACGGATCAGACGAGAGTCCCGGAGTCGACGGTTTGGGCGTGTTCCCCGGTCGTATCCGTCGGCTGCCCGCCGGGGTGAAGCACCCGCAGATGCAGTGGAACGTGATCGACGTCAAGGGTCCGTGTGAGCTGCTCGACGGGCTGCCCGATCCGACGTGGGCGTACTTCGTGCACTCCTACGCCGCCGACGCCGACCCGGGGGACGTGCTGGCGACCTGCGACTACGGCGGTCCGGTGACGGCGATGGTCGGCCGCGAACAGATCTGGGCCACCCAGTTCCATCCGGAGAAATCGAGCCGGGCCGGTCTCGCCTTGCTGGCGAACTTCGTCGAGCGCTGTGCTGCGCCACATTGATGGAGCTGTACCCCGCCATCGACCTCCGCGCCGGTCGGTGCGTCCGGTTGTACCAGGGTGACTTCGACAGGGAGACCGTGTACGGCGACGATCCGGTGGCTCAGGCTCAGGCGTTCGCGGCCGCCGGCGCAGTGTGGTTGCACGTGGTTGACCTCGATGCGGCCCGGACGGGAGAGCCGTTGAACCGGCCGGTGATCGGCGCGATCGCTGCGGCTGGTCCCTTGCGTGTCCAGACCGGTGGTGGCGTGCGGGACGACAAGGCGGCCGACGACCTGCTCGAAGCGGGTGTGGCCCGCGTGGTGGTCGGGACCGCGGCGCTGGAGCGTCCGGAGTGGGCCCGGCAGCTGGCTGCTCGGCTCCCCGGTCAGGTGGTTCTCGGGCTCGACGTTCGAGGCGATGAGGTGGCGATCCGTGGTTGGGTCCAAGGCGCCGGCCGGTCGCTGCTCGACGTGGCGCGTGAGATGGCCGACGCCAGCTTCGCCGCACTGATCGTCACCCAGATCGACCGCGACGGTGCCGGGGTCGGGCCCGATGTCGACACCTACGAGCGTCTGCTCGGGTCGGTGGACACCGCCGTGATCGCGTCGGGTGGCGTCGGCACGCTCGACCACCTCCGCGAGCTCGCTGCGCTGACGGTGTCGGGACGGCAGCTCGAGGGAGCGATAGTGGGTCGCGCCTTGTACGACGGGTCCTTCACGGTTGACGAGGCGTTGGGGGCCGTCGGGTCTGGGTGAGCGTCGCAAACGCCCACCGCGGCCTCCGGTCACCTGACCCGAGAGATCGTGAAAGGGTCCGACGACGGATGACGCTTGGTGAGACCGAGGTACACCCGGTCGGTGGCCAGGCGATGCCCGTCAGAGCGCCGGGCCGTTCCACGAGGCGAGCACCGCCACCCCGCGATCGTGGGCTAGGACGGACACCGTCGCCGGGTCGAGCAGGAACAGCCGGCCCGACGTGGCATCGAGTCCGAGCCACCGTGCGGCAAGGACTCTGAGCAGGTGACCGTGAGCGACCAGGAGGACGTCTCCGTCGCTCCCGTCGCACCTCCCGAGGACGGCGTCTGCCCGCGTGGCGACGTCGGCCACCGTCTCACCGCCCGGCGAGACGTGAGTCCACACCGTCCAATCGGGGACGGTCTCGCGGATCTCCGCAGTCGTCATGCCCTCGTAGTCGCCGTAGTCCCATTCCTCGAGATCAGGGTCGACGTCAGTCGGCTGCTCTGGCAGAGCGAGCCGACAGGTGTCCACCGCTCGCAACCGTGGGCTGGTCAGGATGCGGGTGAACCGGTATCGGGAAAGCGCGGGCCGCAGTGCCGCCGCCTGGGCGCGACCCACGTCGGTCAGCGCGATGTCGGACTTGCCGGTGTGCTGGCCCTTGGCGCTCCACTCGGTCTGGCCATGCCGGATGAGCACGATGCGCCGGCGGGATTGGTCCTTCGCTTCGGACATGGAGCCGAGTCTTCCATCGTGCTCGCGGGCGATCCGCCAACCGGTACGGTCCGCCGGGTGCGCACCGCCCGGATCATCCCGTGCCTCGACGTGACCGACGGTCGCGTCGTCAAGGGGGTGAACTTCGTCGGTCTGCGAGACGCCGGTGACCCGGTCGAGCTCGCCGCCCGGTACGACGCCGAGGGGGCCGACGAGCTGGTGTTCCTCGACATCACTGCCAGCTCGGACGCCCGCGACACGATGATCGACGTCGTGTCGCGCACCGCCGAGGAGGTGTTCATCCCCTTCACCGTCGGCGGTGGGATCCGCACGGTCGACGACGCCCGACGGATGTTGCGAGCCGGCGCCGACAAGGTCTCGGTCAACACCTCGGCGGTCGAGCGGCCCGGTCTCATCGCCGAGATCGCCGAGGAGTTCGGGACTCAATGCGTCGTGGTTGCGATCGATGCCCGCCGGCGCGACCCGGAGCGGCCAGCGTCTGGGTGGGACGTGTTCACCCACGGCGGGAGGACCCGGACCGAGCTCGACGCGATCGGTTGGGCGGTCGAAGCCGAGTGGCTCGGCGCGGGTGAGATCCTCCTCACGTCAATGGATCGCGACGGGACGCGGCAGGGCTTCGACCTCGAGCTGACCGCCGCGGTGAGCACAGCCGTCGGGGTGCCCGTGATCGCGAGCGGGGGCGTCGGGACGCTCGCCCACCTGGCCGACGGGATCGAGGGTGGCGCTGACGCCGTGCTCGCAGCCTCGATCTTCCACTTCGGCGAGCACACGGTGGCCGACGCGAAGGCGGTGCTCGCCGCTCGTGGCATCGCCGTGCGACCTGTTCCGAGATGAGAGCCAGGTAGCGTCGAGGTGTATGAGCGATGGCGACACGGCTTCCCGCCCGGGCGGTCACGGCACTCCCACACGTGATGACAAGTTGCCGGTCAAGATGCTCAACGACCGCATCTTGGTCAACCTCGAAGCGGACGGCGAGCGGCGCTCGACCGGCGGGATCCTCATCCCGGCGACTGCCCAGCTGGGCAAACGTCTCGCATGGGGCGAGGTGGTGGCGGCCGGCCCGAACGTTCGAGCCATGGAGATCGGCGATCAGGTCCTGTTCAACCCCGAAGATCGTTACGAGGTGGAAGTCCGCGGTCACGACTACCTCATCCTGCGCGAGCGCGACATCCACGCAGTTGCCGCCGAGCGCCTCGAGGAAGGCAGCACCGGGCTGTACCTGTAGGGGTCCGTAATGCCGTGTGGGTCCCAGGTGAGCGAGCCATACGATGCGGCCATGCCTGCTTCGCCCGTCGTCACCCCCGTGTCCTTCAGCGAGGACGAGGTGGGAGCTGTTCATTTCAACGCCGACGGTCTCGTCCCGGCCATCGTCCAGGAAGACCGGAGCGGCCAGGTGCTGATGATGGGTTGGATGAACGAGGCGACTCTGCGCCGCACCCTCACCGAGGGCCACACGGTGTTCTGGAGCCGGTCCCGTTCGGAGGAATGGCGCAAGGGTGACACGTCCGGCGACCGGCAGTTCGTGCGCCGAGCGTTCTACGACTGCGACGGCGACACGCTGCTGTTCGTCGTGGAGCAGGAGGGGCGCGGCGCGTGCCACACCGGGGAGCTCTCGTGCTTCTACCGGGCGTTCGGTGCGGCTCCTTGACCATCCACCCGACCCGGGACGAGTTTCGAGCCCTGGCCCGGCGGTACACGGTGGTGCCGGTCTGGCGGGAGTTGCTGGCTGACCTCATCACCCCGGTGGCGGCGTTCGCGCGTCTGACCCGTGAGGACGAGCCCGGCTTCCTGCTCGAATCCGTGGAACACGGCGAACGGTGGAGCCGGTGGTCGTTCGTCGGGCGACGGGCCGCGGCGACCCTCGTCGCCCGTGGCGATGGCCGCGTGGAGGTCACCAGTGGACGCCTGCCGAGCGGCGTTCCCACCGACGAGGGCATCCTCGCCGCCGTGGAGGCAGTGCTCGGGTTGTACCGATCGCCTCCCGACGAGAACCTCCCTCCGCTGCATGGTGGCCTCGTCGGATATCTCGGCTATGACGTCGTGCGCGAGATCGAGAGGCTGCCCGACGTCCCCCTTGACGATCAGCACCTCCCGGAAGCTGTGCTGTCGATCATCGGCGAGCTGGCCGCGTTCGACCACTGGCGCCAGCGCGTCACGCTCATCTCCAACGCCTACGTCTTCGGCGAGCAGTCCGACGACGAGCTCGATCGGCTCTATGACGAAGCAGTCGAACGGCTGCATCAACTCGCAGTCGACGGAGCCTCCCCGTTGGACGAACCGCTCGTGGCGCCGCCGGCGGCCGACGATCCGCTGCCGGACTTCCGCTCCACGCTGGGGCCCACCGCGTTCGCCGCGGCCGTCGAGGCGGCGCGTGAGCACATCCTGTCCGGTGACATCTTCCAGGTGGTGCTGTCCCAGCGCTTCGACGTTGACCTCGATGCCGATCCGTTCGACGCCTACCGAGTGCTCCGCCAGGTCAATCCGAGCCCGTACATGTACATGTTCCGGCATCCCGAGGTCAGCCTGGTCGGTGCATCGCCTGAGACGATGGTGCAGCTCAGGGACGGCACGGTCATCTCGAGGCCGATCGCCGGTACCCGGTACCGGGGCCGCACCGAGGAAGACGACCGCCGTCTCGGGGCCGAGCTGACCGAGCATCCGAAGGAGATCGCGGAGCACATCATGTTGGTCGACCTGGCCCGCAACGACGTCGGCCGGGTCGTGCGGTTCGGCACCGAGAAGGTCGACGAGATGATGGTGCTCGAGCGCTACAGCCACGTGATGCACCTCACCTCTCAGGTTTCGGGCACGCTGGCCGAGGGGCTCGGACCGATCGACGTTCTGCGGGCCACGCTCCCCGCCGGCACGATGTCGGGCGCGCCGAAGGTTCGGGCGATGGAGATCATCGATGATCTGGAACCGACCAAGCGAGGGCCCTACGCGGGTGTCGTCGGCTACTTCGACTTCAGCGGCAACATCGACACGGCGATCGCCATCCGCACGATGGTGTGTCTGCCGGACGGCCGGGCATCTATCCAGGCCGGCGCGGGCATCGTGTTCGACAGCGTCCCGGCCACCGAGGAGCTGGAGTGCCACAACAAGGCCCGGGCGCTGCTGGCTGCGATACCGGCGGCCCGCCGCATGACCGCCGACCGAAAACCGGAGTGATCTGGGTCGTTTGAGTCCGCACAGCCGCCCCAGATGACCCAAATCGGTTGGGGGCGGCACACTGGGCCCATGACCGATCCGTTCGCTGCGCCGATCCGGCGAGACATCGTGGTTGTGTCCGGGCCGGACACGATCTCCTTCCTGCAGGGCCAGATGAGCCAGGACCTCGCGGCAGTGCCCGTCGGTGACTCGGCCTGGTCGCTGCTCCTGCAGCCCCAGGGCAAGGTCGATGCCTGGTTGCGGCTGCACCGCTCCGGCGACGAAGAGGTGCGCATGGACGTCGACGCCGGCTGGGGAGAGGCGGTCGTGGCCCGGCTCGAACGGTTCAAGCTGCGGACCCGATGCGACCTGCAGCTCGGATCCGACGTCGCCGCAGTCGCTGTGCGGGGTAGGACTGTCGACAGTGGTCTGGCGTGTGGCTGGCCGGACCTCGACGGCGTCGATGTGCTGGCTGTCGATATCGATGACCTCGGTCTCGACCACGACATGTTGCTCTACGACGACGAGGCATACGAGGCCGAGCGGATCCGTTGTGGCGTTCCTCGCATGGGGCTCGAGATCACTCCCAAGACGATTCCCGCCGAGCTCGGCGATTGGCTGGTCCGGGGGTCGGTGAGCTTCACCAAGGGCTGCTTCACCGGCCAGGAGCTGGTGGCCCGCATCGACAGCAGGGGTGGCAACGTCGCCCGCTACCTGCGGGTTTTCACCAGCAAAGACCTGCCGCCGGCGCCCGGTTCCGACATCTTGGTCGAGGACAAGTCGGTCGGCGCGGTCACCAGCTCAGCGATCGGCGCATGGGGCGACGCTGTCGGTCTGGCGTTCATCCACCGGTCGGTGGTTCCGCCATTCGACGCCGTCGCCGCCGACACCACCATCTCGTTCTCGACGCAATAGCCGGGGCCGAGCCCCGCTATTGCGTCGAGATGGTGGGCAGGCGGACCACCATGCGGGTGCCGCGGTTGTCGGGTGAGATGGGCGACTCGACATCCACGGTCCCTCCCATGGCCACGACCAGCTCGTGCACGATGGCCAGGCCGAGCCCGGATCCCGACTCCTTGCGAGCCGGACGGTGGCGGGCGACGTACAGACGCTCGAACACGTGCTGACGGTCATCGGGCGAGATGCCCGGGCCGTCGTCGGCCACGACCACCGCCACGCCACCGGAGAACGCAGCAGTACCGACCCGCACCGATCCGATGGCGTACTTGAACGCGTTCTCGGTGAGGTTCGCCACGACCTGGGCAAGCCGGTCCGGGTCGATGCGGGCCACTGTGCGGACCGGGTCTGGGTCGACGGTCAGCGAGAGACCTGCCGCCTCCACCTCGGGGCGGAACCCCTCGGCGGTGTCGGTGACCACCTCGCTGACCTCGACCGGGCGGATGTCGAACGAGAAGCGTTCAGCGTCGAGCCTGGCCAGATCGAGCAGGTCGCGCACGAGCCGCTCCAACCTGCGTGACTCGGACAGGATGATCCCTGCAGCCGCCGCGTGGTCGGAGACCGTGCCGTCGGCGATGGCTTCGGCGTACCCGCGGATCGACGTCAGCGGCGTACGCAGGTCATGGGAGACCGACATGAGGAACTGGCGCTCGAGGCCACGGGATCGTTCGAGCCCCTCGGCCATCGTGTTGATGGAGCGAGCGAGGTCGGACAGCTCGTCACGTGCGCCGGCGCGTGGTTCAGGCGATCGGGCCGACAGGTCTCCGGCGGCGATGCGATGGGTGGCCGCTTCGGCTCGTCGCAGCGGGCGGGTGAGGCTTCCACTGAGCCAGACCGCGACGATCCCGCCGATGACCAGCGTGATGCCTGAGGCCACCAGGAACCATCGACCGGGCAAGCGGCGGGTCTCGACGGAACGGGTCAGCACGGCGAAGATGACGCTGCGAGGTCGCACGTCGGGAGCGATGGCGAACACGAGGCGACCGTGGCTGCCCGTCAGCGTCTCGCCGTTGCGGAGCCGGTCGATGTCGACGTCGCCGTCCTCGACGCCTTGAGGCAGCTGTCCGACGACCCGACCCCCTGGGCCGATGCCCATGATCGAGATGCCCTTCAGGCGGAGACCGGCGATGACCTGTTTGAGTCGAGGCCGCCGCTGCAGTCCCGCCGCACCGTCGACGCTGACCAGGCTGACCACCGCCTGGGCCTCGGAGTGCAGCGAGTCGACAGTGTCCTTGCGGGCCCCTGTCCGCTCGAGGAGGATCGTCCCGAGACCGGCCAGGACCAACGCCGCGGCGACGGTGCCGAGGATGGCGATGGAGATGCGACGCTGCACGGCTCGGTCAGCCCCACCCCGGCGTACACCGGGCCGCGACCACCGCCGACGGGCGGCCCGATCCCGTCATCCGAGCCGGTACCCGACGCCCCACACGGTGGCCAAGGGCAAGCCGTCGCCGAGCTTCTTGCGGAGCTGGCGCACGTGGACGTCGACGGTGCGATCGTCCCCGTACCAGTCGTCTCCCCAGACACCGTCGAGCAGTTGCCGTCGACTGAGCGCCAGGCCGACATGCTCGGCCAGGTACTGCAGGAGGTCGAACTCGCGTGCTGCGAGCGGCACGACCTCGGCGCCGCAGCGAACTTCGCGCCGGCCGGTGTCGATCTCGACCTCGCCAGCCACGAGCACGTCTGCGTCGCGCTTGACCCCCTCGGTGCGCCGCAGGATCGCCTTCACCCGGGCGACGAGCTCGCGAGGTGAGAACGGCTTGGTCACGTAGTCGTCTGCTCCCATCTCGAGGCCGAGGACCCTGTCGATCTCGGCATCTCGGGCGGTGAGCATGATGATCGGCACGTCCGTCGTGAGGCGGAGCTGACGACACACGTCGAGACCGTCCATGCCACCAGGTAGCCCGACGTCGAGGATGACGAGCTTCGGGCGGCGTTCACGGACATGCTGCAGCCCGCGCTCCCCGTCGGCGGCCTGGTACACCCGGAAGCCGGCTTCGCGTAGGTACAGGTTCACGAGATCGGCGATGTGCGGGTCGTCCTCCACGAGCACGATGTGGATCGAATCGGTGAGCACGGTCACGAATCGTCGCGCCGATGTGTGAGCAAACGGTGAACCCCCGGCGCTGCGGTGACCAGCTCGGCCGATGCACGGCGCCCCGTAGCATTCCGGCGGTGAACCACTACGAGGTGCTCGGCGTGCCGATGGGCGCCGACCCGGCGGAGATCCGCCGGGCCTACCTGCGCCTCGCGCGACGGCACCACCCCGATCGCAACATCGATGCAGACGTCGCCGCGCAGTCCCGCGCCCGACACAAGATGGCCGAGGTCAACGCCGCGTGGGCGGTGCTCGGTGATCCGGGCCGGCGCCGTCATTACGACGAGGATGTCCGCCGGGGAACGGCGTCCGGCGGCCGGACCACCGTGGTGGGTTCGGCTGGGAGCACCACCGGCCCCGGTTGGCGCCCTCGAGCCGACGACACGGGCTGGATGCGGGACTTCGCAGCCTGGCGCGACGAGACCGACGAGCTGCCGTCCGATGAGCCTTTCACCGGGCGGGGTCCGGGTCGTCACAACCCGATGATGATCGTGCCGGTCGCCATCTTCGCAGTGGCCGTTGCTGCCGGTTGCGTGGGCCTGGCCCTGCAATCGCGAGCTTTGCTCGCCATGGCGTTCGTCGGGATCGCCGTGTCCGGTGCCATGTTCGTGATGCTGCCGATCATCTTCATGAGCCGCGGTCGCAACGATGAGTAGCTCTCGACCGCCACGCGGCACCTACCTCGACCGCATCCTCGCCGAGCACCGGCTCGCCGCTGTGGCCGACGCCCGTCCGCTCGATGCGTTGTTGGCCGACGCTCGACAGGTTCGGGAACCGGCGAGAGGGTTCGCGGCGGCGCTGTCGGGTCTCGATCGGTTGGGGGTGATCGCCGAGGTGAAGCGCAGGTCGCCGTCCAAAGGAGCGCTGTCGGTCGACCTCGATCCGGGCTCACTCGCTTCGGTGTACGAGTCGGGCGGGGCGGCGTGCCTGTCGGTGCTCACCGACGCCGAGTTCTTCGGCGGGTCCACCGACGATCTGCGAGCGGCGCGCGCCGGTTGCGGCCTGCCAGTGCTGCGCAAGGACTTCACGGTGTCGCCGTCGGACGTGTGCGACGCGCGGCTCATGGGTGCCGATGCGGTGCTGCTGATCGCCGCTGCGCTTGAGGATCGCGAGATGGCCGAGCTCCACGCTCTGGCCACCGAACTGGGGCTCGATCCCCTCGTTGAGGTGCACGACGAGGTCGAGCTGGGGCGGGCGTTGTCGGCCGGTGCCACGCTCGTCGGCGTCAACCAGCGTGATCTGGTGACGTTCGAGGTCGACACGGATCGCGCGGTGCGGGTGGCCGCAGCCATGCCCGACGGTGTCCTGCGGATCGCTGAGTCCGGGGTGAGTGGTCCTGAGGATGCTCAGCGGCTGGCCGACGCCGGCTACCACGCCGTGCTGGTCGGCGAGTCTCTTGTCACCTCGTCCGACCCCGCCATGGCGGTCGGCGCTCTGCGGCTCCGGACGCGATAACACCTGAAGCGCGGCGACTTCCCCGTAACATCGCGATCGTGTTCGTGAAGATCTGTGGGATCACGAGTGAGGAGGATGCGCTGCTGGCCGTCGCGATGGGCGCCGACGCTGTCGGGTTCGTCTTCGCTCCCTCCAGGCGCCAGATCGCGCCGGGCATCGCCCGCGACATCGTCAAGCGACTGCCGCCCGAGATCCTCACCGTCGGCGTGTTCCGGGATGAGGCGGCGCAGCGCGTTGTCGAGATCGTGAACACGGCGGGGCTGCGCTCGGCGCAATTGCACGGCCATGAGAGCCCGGAGGTCACGCGCTGGATCCGCGAACGGCTGCCGTTCGTGATCCAGGGGTTCACCGCCGGGGACCTGAGCCTCGAGCGGGCCGATGAGTACGGCGCCGACGCCATCCTCATCGACTCGCCGCGTCCCGGTTCGGGCGAGGTGTTCGACTGGTCTCTCGCCGAGGGTGCCCCGGCCGGGCGGCGGGTGATCATGGCTGGCGGTCTCACGCCGGACAACGTCGCCGACGCCATCCACAGCGTGGCGCCATGGGGTGTAGACGTGGCCACCGGCGTGGAGGTGGACGACGGCGAGCCGGGCAAGAAGGATGCTCGCAAGGTCAAGGCGTTCATAGAATCGGCCAGGGCGGCAGCTCCTCGCGGTCACCGCAGCGATCTCGAGGCGCCCTACGACTGGATGCAGGACCCGTCGTAGTGACCGACATCGACAGCTCGGTACCACGCGATGGGTTCATGGCCGAGCCGACGAGCGACGGGCGGTTCGGCGACTTCGGAGGGCGGTTCATCCCCGAGACGCTGATGCCGGCTTGCATCGAGCTGGAGCGGGCGTTTCGCGAAGCTTGGGCCGACCCGGTCTACCGGGCCGAGCTCGATGCGTTGCTCCGGGACTATGCCGGTCGCCCCTCGCCTCTCACCGAATGCCACCGCCTGTCCGAGCAGCTCGGGCTGCGCCTTCTCCTGAAGCGTGAAGACCTCAACCACACCGGATCGCACAAGATCAACAACGTGCTGGGCCAGGCGCTGCTGACCAAGCGGATGGGCAAGCACCGGCTGGTGGCCGAGACCGGCGCCGGTCAGCACGGGGTGGCCGCCGCCACCGCAGCGGCCCTGATGGGTTTCGAGTGCGTGGTGTACATGGGTGAGGTCGACATGGATCGCCAGGCGCTCAACGTGTTCCGGATGCGCCTGCTCGGCGCCGAGGTCCGCCCGGCGTCGTCCGGCAGCCGGACCCTCAAGGACGCAGTCAACGAGGCGATGCGGGACTGGGTCGCCACGGTCGAGGACACCCACTACTGCCTCGGCTCGGTGATGGGCCCGCACCCTTATCCGTGGATGGTGCGGGAGCTGCATCGGGTGATCGGTGACGAGGCGCGCGGCCAGTGCCGGGCGCTCCTAGACGGCGACGATCCCGACGTCGTCGTGGCCTGCGTCGGCGGCGGCTCGAACGCGGCAGGCATCTTCTCGGGTTTCGCCGACACCGCCACCCGACTGGTCGGGGTGGAGCCGTCAGGCGGTGCGGCCATCGGTCACGGTGTCCCTGGTGTGGTCCATGGCATGAAGTCGTATCTGATGCAGGACGAGTTCGGACAGGTCCTCGAGGCGAGTTCCGTGTCGGCCGGGCTCGATTACCCGGGCGT
The DNA here is from genome assembly GCA_038253965.1 of Acidimicrobiales bacterium. Lineage (GTDB taxonomy): Bacteria > Actinomycetota > Acidimicrobiia > Acidimicrobiales > Iamiaceae > JBBSGQ01. Next base: position 15,877 of record JBBSGQ010000021.1, read on the forward strand.
CGGGCCCGAGCACGCCCACCTCTCCGCGATCGGCAGGGCGACCTACCACCAGGTCGACGACGTCGAGGTGCTCGAAGCGTTTGCGGCTCTGTCTCGCACCGAGGGGATCATCCCGGCGTTGGAACCAGCGCACGCATTGGCCTGGGTGCGGCGCGAGGCTCCCTCGATGCAGGGCCAGGTGGTGCTCGTGAACCTCTCTGGTCGGGGCGACAAGGATGTCGCCCAGGTCATGGAGCTCACGCAACCAGGCGATGCCTGAGACCGCGCCGCGGCCCGTGTTGTCACCGGTTCTGGGTCGGCTCGAGTCATCCCTGCGCGCCGCCCGCGACGCTGGGAGCAAGCTGCTCGTCCCGTATGTGACCGGTGGGCTCGACGGGTGGATCGACGTCATCCGCGCGCTGGCCGACGCCGGTGCCGACGCCATCGAGATCGGCATTCCCTTCTCGGACCCGGTGATGGACGGACCGACCATCCAGAAGGCGTCGGAACGGGCGCTGGCTGCCGGGGCCACGCCGGCATCGATCCTGACCGAGCTGCGCGCCGTCGACGTCGGGGTGCCACTCGTCGTCATGACGTACTACAACCTCGTCTTCCGGGCCGGCGACCAGCGGTTCGCGGCGATGCTGGCCGACGCCGGGGTGAGCGGGATCATCCTGCCCGACGTCCCGATGGAGGAGCAGGGAGCGTGGCGCCCGGCGGCCCGGGCTCACCACATCGACACCGTGCTCCTGGCCGGTCCGATCACCCCCGATGACCGCCTTGGCGCTGTCTGTCAGCAGAGCCAGGGCTTCGTCTACGGCGTCACGCTCATGGGCGTCACCGGGGAACGGGCAAACCTCGGCGAGGTGACCGCCGGCCTCGCCCGCCGGCTCAAGGCGGCCACTGATCTTCCTGTCATCATGGGCTTCGGCATCTCCGGGCCGGACCAGGCGGTCGCCGTCGCGGAGCACGCCGACGGGGTGGTGGTGGCCTCGGCCATCATGCGCCGGTTGTTGGAGGGTGCGTCGGTCGAGGAGTTGCACAGCTTCGTGTCGGGGCTGCGTTCCGCTCTCGACGGTCGCTGAGGGCACTGACCTGCTGAGCTCTCAGACCGAGGTGTCCAGGTGCTGGTGCAGGAAGCCCACCGTACGCTTCCATGCCAGGTCCGCCGCGCCCTCGACGTAGGCCGCCGGCCGATCGTCCTCGAAGAACCAGTGGCCGGTACCGGGGTAGCGATGAAAGTCCACGTCGTGGCCGAGAAGTCGGAGGTGGGCCTGCATCTCGGCCACGGTGTCGTCGTCGACGAACTCGTCGTGCTCCGCGAAGTGGCCCTGGAACGCAGCGGTGGCCAGAGCGAAGTCCACGTTCTGACTGCCGTAGAACCCCACGACCGCGGCGACGTGGTCCGGCGCGCGAGCGGCGGCCCATAGGGCCCATGATGCGCCCATCGAGAACCCGAGGATGCCGACGGGACCCTCGGGAGTCGCGGCGAGCGAGCGCAGCGTGGCCACCGCAGCCAAGACGACGTTCGCCGTGACGTTCGGGTCGGTCGAGGCGAGAAGGGCCTCCGCTTCGTCCGGCAGGTCGGCCGTGCGATCGTCGCCGTGGAGGTCAGGTGCGAGCGCGACGAACCCGTCGTCGGCCAACCGTTCACAGACCCGCTTGAAGAACGTCGTGAGTCCCCACCACGCGTGCAGGACGAGGACACCGGGCCCCGCGCCCCCCTCGGGGGCCCCCCCGGGACCCGGCGCCGCGGGGGGCGGGGGGGGGGGGGGGGATTGCGCAC
>JBBSGQ010000022.1:0-17558 GCA_038253965.1 Acidimicrobiales bacterium
AACCTCACCAAGACCCTGGCGCTGGAGCTCGCGCCGCGTCGGGTGCGGGTGAACGCCGTCGCCCCGGACGTGATACCGACCCCTGGCGTCGGCGACTTCGATGAGGTGATCGCCAGCGCCGCCGGTCGGGGTGAGGCATTGCAGCCGTGGCTCGACACCGGGCAGCCTGAAGACGTTGCCGGCGCCGTCGTGTGGCTCGCGTCGGACATGGCCACCTTCGTCACCGGCACCACTGTCCATGTCGACGGCGGCACGAGCGCTGGAGGAGGCTGGCGCCGCCAGCTCGATACCGGGGACTACGTCCTCTGATCCTCGCCCAGAACCCGGCCAAACGGCCGGGGTTGGTATCCGATCAGATACCATAAGGCGGTGCATGCAGGGACCACGCTCCGGGCGGCGCGAAGGCGAGCAGGCTTGTCCCTGAGGAGCCTGGCTGCCCGGGCTGACACGTCGCACTCCACGTTGGCGGCCTACGAGGCGGATCGGAAGATCCCGACCGTCGAGACCCTCGATCGCATCGTGCGCGCCGCAGGCTTCGAGCTCGAAGTCGACATGGCCCCGGGCATCGGCGGTCGCGATCGGGCGGCACGAGGCCAGGAGCTCGTCGACGTCCTCGAGCTCGCGGCGCTCTTCCCGGCGCGCCACAGCGCGAAGCTCGAGTTTCCCCGATTCCCCGCGGCCGCCGAGCTGTGAGCACCCTCCCGGAAAAGATCGTCGCCATCCATCAGGCGCTCTCCGACGTCGACGTGGCCCATGCGTTCGGCGGAGCGCTCGCCCTTGCCTGGTGCACCGAGCGCGCTCGCGGCACCATCGACATCGACGTGAACATCTTCACCGACGTGTCGCGCACAGCGGAGGTGCTGGCTGCCCTGCCGGACGGCATCACATGGTCCGTCGAGGACCTCGCGACCATCGAGCGAGATGGTCAGACCCGACTGTGGTGGGATGGCAGCCCTGTCGACATCTTCATGAACACCACTGCGTTCCACGACCAGGTGGCGAACCGTTCGCGGGTGGAGCCGTTCGCAGGAACGCTCGTGCCCTTCCTGTCATGCGCGGACCTTGCGGTGTTCAAGGCGTTCTTCAACCGCACGAAGGATTGGGCGGATCTCGAGGAGATGGCCGCCGCCGGGACGCTCGACGTCGACCGCGTCCTCGGCGTGCTCGTGCGCTACCTCGGCCTGAGCGACGAACGCATCGAGCGGCTGAGACAGCTCACCTGACCTCGGTAGATGGCCGCCACCGGTCGCGGTGGGTGGTCGGCTAGACGTGACTCAGGCAGACGCCTTCGTGGTGACCTTGGCTGCGAGGTCAACGATGCGGACCGGAGTGGCGGGACGATGCACGGGCTTGCCCGAGGGCTTGGGCCGAGTATCAACCCCTGAGGCGTTCGCCCGCAGCGCGCCAACGGTGGCCTGCTCACGCGGGATGTCCGCGAACGGGTCGTAGTGGAACAGGCGCATCGCGTTCTCGTGGGTCATGGCGTTGATCTCGGCGTCGGGCACACCGGCGAGTGACTTGGCGAGACGCTCTGGTGAGTGCGGCCAGGTGGAGTCGGAGTGCGGGTAGTCACACTCCCAAGTGATGCGATCGACACCGACCCGATCGCGGATCACCACGCCGGTGGGATCATCGATGAAACAGGTGATGAACCGCTCGCGAAAGAGGTCGCTGGGGCGCATCGGCAGATCCTGGCCCGTCCACTCCTGATGGTGCTCGTACACGTAGTCGCAGCGCTCGAGGAAGTAGGGGATCCAACCGATCCCGCCTTCGCTCAAGGCGAACCGCACGTCGGGAAACTCGGTCATCACCCGCGACCACAAGATGTCGGCCGCGGCCTGGACGATGTTCATCGGCTGCAGGGTGATCATCACGTTGATCGGCGCCTCGACCGAGGTGATCGTCAGCTGTGAGGACGAGCCGATGTGCAGGCAGACCACAGTTCCCTCGTCGCTCACCGCCCGCCAGAACGGCTCCCAATGTTCGCTGTGGTAGCTCGGCCATCCGAGCTTCTCCGGGTTCTCGGAGAACGTGACTGCTCGGCACCCCTTCGCCGCGACACGTCGCACCTCATCAGCCATCAGCGTGGGATCCCAGATGGGCGGGATGGCCAGCGGGATGAAGCGGCCAGGGTGTGTGCCACACCACTCGTCGACGTGCCAATCGTTGTAGGCCCGGACCATCGCAAGGGCTACGTCCTTGTCCTCGGTGCGGCTGAACAGTTGGCCACAGAACTGGGGGAAGCTCGGGAAGCACATCGAGCCGAGCACGCCGTTGGCGTCCATGTCCGCGATGCGCTGGTCGATGTCGTAGCAACCAGGACGCATCTCGGCGAACGAGGTCGGCTCGATGCCGTACTCCTCCGGCGGCTTGCCGGCGACGGCGTTGAGCCCGATGTTGGGCAGCTCTTGGCCCTCGTACACCCAGACGTCATTGCCACCGTCGAGCTGCTCGACCCGTGGGGCCACCGACCGGTAGCGCTCGGGCAGGTGGCGGTCGAACATGTCGGGGGGCTCGACCACATGGTCATCCACCGACACCAGGATCATGTCGTCGACGTTCACGGTTCTCCCTTTCAGGCCGGCTCGAGGCCGAAGATGCGCTCGGCGTTGCCGGCGACTATGGCGGCGCGCTCTTCGGCGGGCAAAGGAGCCATCGTCTCCGCGATCACCTTGCGAGAGTACGGCCAGTCATTGCCATGATGCGGATAGTCGGTCGACCACATGATGTTCTCGACGCCGACCTCGTGACGGTTGCGCAGCCCGTTGTCGTCGCGGATGAACGTCGCTGACATGTTGGCGAACCAGTAGGTGGACGGCGCCTCGCTGATCGGAAGGTCGGTCCACGACCGGTTGCGCCAGAAGCGGTCGTCCATCTGTTCGAGGAAGTGGGGCAGCCAGCCGACGCCAGTCTCGATCATTGCCACATGCAGGTCGGGATGACGCTCGAACACACCTGTGAAGATCAGCTGCCCGATGATCGACGGCACCATCGAGAAGACGCCAGCGAGGCCAACGGCTGCCCGAGCGCCGGCCTTGCCCTTGCCGCCGTACAGCGCTCGGCCGGCGTTGCCTGCCGCCTTGCGGTTCCGCTGACGGGCGGCACGAGAGATCAGGTTGATGTGGATGCAGACCGGAATGCCCACCTCTTGTGCGGCGGCCCAGAACGCGTCGTCTTCGTCGCTGATCTGCTCCCCGCCTGAAGGCCAGTTCGAGATGACAACTGTCTTCGACCCGCGAGCCACGGCCTTCTGGAGGTACGCCACACAATCCTCGACACCGGAGGACGGCATCTGAGCGGCGCCGATGAGGCGACTGTGGTCAGGCCCCGTGAACTCCTCCCAGAGGAAATCGTTGTAGGCGCCTATACCGGCCCGCATGAAGGCGTCGTCGTCATCGCCGAGGAAGTGCCCGATCGTGCGCTGCGGGGGAAAGATCACTTCGGCGTCGACCCCGTCGACCGTCATGTCGGCGAGGCGCGCGCCGCCGTCGTAGCAACCGGGACGCGCCTCGTCATAGGTGACGCCCTTCCACCGGAACTTGTCCCATGCCATCCCCGGGGTGGCAGTGAGCCCGATCGGGTCGGGCTCGGTCGATCCGGCATAGAGCCAGCCGTCGCCGCCTTCGGAGTCCTTCGTCAGCTGGGGTGCTCGTTGTTGCAGAGCGGTCGGCAACCACTGCTGCCAGATGTGCGGGGGCTCCAACACGTGCGCATCCGCCGAGATGATCCCGTAGCGCGTCATGCGGGCGATGCTACCGAGAACCTGACGCCCACGTCAGGTCCCGGGCTACTGCCGCGACCACGAACGTTTACGCAGTTCGCGAGCTCGCGAGCGAACAGCGTAAACGCCGTCGAAGTGCCGCAGCGAAGCGAGGACCTGCTTCGACGGAACAGGAACCGTGCTCCGCAGGTGCGCCACGAGAGGCGGCCGGACCCTGATCGAGCGCCCGCGCCGAGCGTGCAAAGGATGCCGGAGGCAGCGCTAACTCCGGTGGAGCAGGTTCATGATCGAGGTGAGCACCGGAGCTCCGTCGTCATCGACGTAGGTGTCCTCGATCACCATGAAGGTCATCGTCCTGTCGCCTGACACCTTCTGGTAGATGTCTCGCACCACTCCCTCGTAACGGAGACGCTGCCCGACCACGAGAGGCTGGTGGTAGAGGAACTCTTGCTCGCCGTGGAGCACCATGCCACCTCTCGCCATCAGAGCGCCCATCACATCGGCCATGGGGTTCCCGGCCGGTGTGCCGTCGGTCGGCTGCAGCTCCTCCCACTTGCCCCAGTTCTGGATGGAGAAGCCGAAGGTGGGCGGAGCGGGAACGTCCGGAAACCCCGAAGTACGGGCGACGTCGGCGTTGCGGTAGACCGCGTTGCCATCGCCGACGGCGCGGGCGAAGAGGGTGATCGGCGCCCGCTCGACGACGAGCGTGCCCTTCGACGTGGCCTTGCCGATGTGCTCGCTGAACTCGGATCCAGCGGATTCGGTCACGGTGCGGCTCCCCGTCGATTCGGCTTATTGTCTGACGCTCACGTCAGGTTCGGCATTCAAGCACAGGGCTCCGGCGCGAGCCTCGCCTCCGAGGGGAAGACACATGGGCATCGTCGACGGCAAGATCGCGATCGTCACCGGCAGCGGCCGCGGGGTCGGTCGGGGTGAGGCCATGGAGCTTGCGGCTCAAGGCGCCAAGGTGGTCGTCTGCGACCCCGGAGGCAGCTCGAAAGGTGAGGGGTCCGACAAGCGCCCAGCCGACGACACGGTGGCGATCATCAGCGACCGGGGAGGAGAAGCTGTCGCCAACTATGACGACATCTCCTCGTGGGATGGCGCGGCAAGCGTGGTGAGGCAGGCCCTCGACACCTTCGGCGGCCTGGATGTCGTCGTGAACAACGCCGGCATCCTGCGCGACTCCCTGATCGTCAAGATGACCGAGTCGGACTGGGACGGAGTCATGGGTGTCCACCTCAAGGGCACGTTCAACATGACGCGCCATGCGTGCGAGTACTGGTCGACAGAATCGAAGGCGGGACGGGTCCGCCGAGCGGCGATCGTCAACACGGTCAGCTCGGCGGGCCTGCAGGGCAACGTCGGCCAGGCGAACTACGGCGCAGCCAAGGCCGGTATCGCGGCCCTCACCACCATCACGGCACTCGAGGGGACGCGCTACGGCGTGCGGGCCAACGCGATCGCCCCCGGAGGGGCCACCCGGATGGTGAACGAGGCGATGCCGAGCATCCCGGTGCGCGAGGCCGACGAGGTGCCCGACGGAGAGTTCGAGCGCCTCAACCCTGGCAACTCGGCGCCCATGGTCGTGTGGCTGGCATCCGATGAGTCCCTCTTGGTCTCGGGCCAGGTCTTCCGGGCCGTCGGGAGCGAGATCGCCCACTACCTGCCGTGGCACATCGGTCCCTCCGTGGCCAACAAGGTGAAAGGCGAGGAACAGAAGTGGGATCCGTCTCGCATCGGCACCGCGCTGGCCAAGAACGTTTTCGGTCTCCAGCCGGGCGGCCTGCAGCTCAACCGCTGAGCGTCTGGAGAGCGAGCGGACCGGCTCGAATGGCAACCGGATCGACCTCGTCAGGCGGCGCGACCTGCAAAGAACCCGCGGTGCACGAACGCGGCCAGATGATCGACGAGCGCGTCGTCATCGAATCCGAGGTCGCGCGATGTCGCGACGTAGGCGAAGCGTTCGACCAACGCCAGCAGAGCAGCGGCTCGCAGTTCGACGTCTCGCGACGAGTCATCAGGCCCCTCGGACATGGCGGCCCGGAGGGTGTCGGCGATCCGACCGAACGACCTCGTGCCCAGCCGGGCCAACGAACGGTCGGTCACCTGGTTCTCCGTCCAGGCCCGGATCACCACGCCATACCGCCGGTAGAACGCAACGAACCCCGCCAACCACGTCTGGATCACAGCCCGGCCTTCGGGTCCAGCGGGCACCGGACCGAGCGCTTCGGCCAGCTCCGCAGCTTCGTCGGCGCATTGCGCGGCGAGGGCCCGAAACAGGTCCTCCATGTTGGCGAAGTAGAGGTAGAAGGTTCCGTGGGAGACGCCGGCGATCCGCACGACGTCGTCCACCCGCGAGGCGTGGTAGCCCTTCTCCGCCAAGGCAGGCACCGCGGCGGCGAGCAGGTTCGAGCGGGTCGCCTCGCCCTGGCGACGCAGCGCGCGATCGCCTCGGGCGGATCCAGCCCTGGCAACAGTGCTCGATCGGCGTGCGGGCACGGCGGGCTCCAGGGGTGACGGGTGCTTGACGGTGTGGTGCGCGAGGCCGCCGAGCGGTGGGGCGATGCTATCTGTCTGGTCGCCCCGGACGGCTGGGCGCTGACCTACCACGACCTCCATCGCATCTCCGACGAGGTGGCCGTGGGGATCGCCGAGTCCGGAGTCGGCGAAGGCGCTGTCGTGGCGTTGCAACTGCCGACCTCACCCGACCACGTCGTCGCCTACGCGGCTTGCGCCAAGATCGGCGTCATCTGCGCCGGGATCAACCCGCGCCTGACCGACGCCGAGCAGCAGGCTGTCCTCCAGCGGGCGACGCCGGCGTTGGTGATCGGGGCGGAGCGATCGGGTAGCTCTCTCCCAGACATGTTGCGGGCTTTGCGTCGGCCGGGCCAGACCCCCGCGCCGCTCGCACCTGATCCGGACCGGCCCGAGGCGATCGTGTTCACCTCGGGCACCACCGGTCTACCGAAGGGCGCCCTCTTCACCGGGCGCCAGATCCGCTTCATCACCGAGGTAGACACGGGGATGCGGTGGGGCGGCGGTGGCGCGTCGCTCGGCGCCACGTCTCTCGCTCACCTCGGACCGACCACGAAGCTCGCCGGCAACCTGATGCGTGGGGGAGTCACACATCTCGTCGATCGGTGGCGAGCCGGTGACGCACTCCGCCTCACCGCCGAACACCGCATGGCGGCGATCGCCGGCATCCCGACCCAGGTCGCGTTGATGCTGCACCACCGAGACTTCGTCGACACTGACCTCACGTCGGTGCGAGCGGTGGTCATCGGCGGCGGGCCGGTCACCCCGGCACTGGTTCACGAGATCCGCGAGCGGCTCGGCGTGCCTGTCTCGACTCGCTACTCGTGCACCGAAGCGGGCATCGGGCTCGGTACCGACTTCACGGATCCGCCGGAGGACGCCGAGGTCTCGGTCGGCCGGCCACGGAGCGGCGTCGAGCTGGCGGTGCGCGACCCCGTCAGCGGGGATCCGGTGGCTGCAGGTGAGGTGGGCGAGGTCGCGTTGCGCTCGCCTGCGGTGATGTCGGGGTATTGGCAGGACCCCGAGGCCACCGCTGCCGCGTTCTGGCCCGACGGGTTCGTACGCACGGGTGACCTCGGGCGACTCGACGAAGCGGGGCGGTTGCGTCTCGTCGGCCGGGCCAAGGAGATGTACGTCCGAGGGGGGTACAACGTCTACCCGATGGAGGTCGAGGCGGTGCTGGCCACGCACCCAGCCGTGCGCGACGTCGCGGTCGTGCCCAGACCAGACGACGTCATGGGCGAGACGGGCGTCGCCGTCGTCGTGCCGATCGACCCGGCTGCGCCACCCACCCTTGACGCGCTCCGTGCCTTCGCGTCCGAGCGTCTCGCTCATCACAAGCTTCCCGGCGACCTCCACCTGGTCGACGCCCTGCCGCTCACCGCCATGGAGAAGGTCGACAAGAAAGCCCTCGCCCGCCTCGTGTGATGCCGACTCGGCCGCTCAGTCCCAGCGCAGCGACAGCGCAGGCGGTGCCCGGAACGTGAGACCGGAGATGTACGGAACCGGCGCCTCGGGGTCGAAGCGGAGACCGGGCAGCCGGTCGAGCACCGCCTCCATGGCCACGCACGTCTCCATCCGAGCCAGGTGCATGCCGAGGCAGGTATGGGGACCGGAGGCGAAACCGATGTGGGGCAGACGGGGACGGAAGATGTCGAACGAGTCGGACCGCTCCCAGCGGCTGTCGTCATGGTTGGCCGAGCCGAGGTTGCAGATCACTGCCGCATTGGCCGGAATCGGAACGCCGCACACCTCGGTGTCCTTGATCGCCGTACGCATGATGATGAGCAGGGGTGGCTCCCAGCGGATCCCCTCCTCGATGGCTTGAGCCATCAGCGACCTGTCGGCCTGTATGGCCGCCAACTGGTCGGGATGAGAGAGCAAGCCGAACAGCAGGTTGGCCGACGAGCGGTACGTGGTCTCGGCCCCTGCCGGGAGCAGGAGCCTGACGAAGGCGTAGATGTCCTCATCGGTCAGCTGCTGCCCATCGTGCTCCGCACACGCGAGGACCGAGATCATGTCGTCGGCTGGCCGAACCCTCCGCTCGGCAACGATGCCGGACAGGTAGTCGCGCAGCGCCGCCGACGCGCGGAGGGCGCGGTCCCAGTCGATGCTGACACCGATCAGCTCCACCGCCAGACGGTGGAACTGGGGCAGGTCGGCCTTCGGCAGGCCCAGCAACGCAGCGATCACCGTCACAGGGAAGGGAAAGAGCAGCTCCTTCACGAGATCGGCGTGTCCGGCGTCGACGAACTCGTCGATCATGCCGTGCACGAGCGGCGCGACGAGTTCCACCTCCCAACGCTGCATCGCCCGCCTGGTGAAGGCCTGTTGCAGGATCGCTCGGTATGCGTGGTGCTCGGGAGGATCCATCTCGAGGATGGAGTGGCCGAACACGACCCCCATGACCTCGGCATAGCCGGCAGAGCTGAACGTCGGGTCGCCGAGCACCGTGTGGACCGCGTCATAGGAGTACGCGGTGTAGAGCTCCAGACCCTCAGGTGCGGCGTTCATCTGCTCGACGAGGGCACCCTCGCGATGAACAGGCCCAACAGCGCGGGCGTCGATGTAACCGGGGTATGGCGTGGCGTCGCCGCCTGATCCCATCGCCCGGTTGAACTCTTCGAAGGGATCGTCGCCCGCGGTGCCGGGCCCTGCTACCTGCGCACTTGGCACGCTGCTGTCCTCTGCTCCTGCAACAAAGTTCGACCACCATACCGGTCCGACTACCCTGACGCTGATGTCAGGTTTTGGCGAACCCGCCTCCGCTCGGCCAGTTGCGCTCGTCACGGCCAGCTTCCGTGGCCCGGGCCTCGAGCAGTTGCGAGCGGTGTGCGACGTCGAGCTCGACCCGTGGCTCGAACACGCACCGATGCGAATCTGGGATGGCACCAAGCTGGCTCAGCGAGTCGACGAGCTGGGCGCAACGGTGCTGGTGTGCGAGGCCGACTTCGTGCAAGGCGAGGTGCTCGACCGGCCGCTCCTGGTGATCGGCTCGACCCGCGGTGATCCCACCAACGTCGACATCAAGGCCGCCACCGCGCGGGGCATACCCGTCCTGCACACTCCCGGCCGCAACGCCGACGGCGTGGCCGAGATCACCGTCGCACTGCTGTTCGCGGTGAGCCGCCACCTACTTGCGGCCGACCGCGACGTACGCGAGATCGAGGTCTTCCGCGATGGAACTCTGCCCTATCAGCGTTATCGGGCATGGCAGCTGTCCGGCCGTACCGCCGGTCTGGTCGGCCTCGGGGCGGTCGGCCGGGCCACACGGTGGCGGCTCGACGGACTCGGTATGCGGGTGATCTCGTTCGACCCGTACAGCCACGAGGCCACCCATGATTCGCTCGACTCACTGCTCGGCGACGCCGATGTCGTGTCGATGCATGCCGCACCCACACCCGAGACGCTCGGCATGATGGGCGCCAAGCAGTTCGCAGCAATGCGCCCCGGCGCCGTCTATGTCAACGCCGCCCGCGCCGGCCTGCACCACACCGACGCGCTCGTGGATGCGCTGCGCTCCGGCCATCTCGGAGGCGCCGGCCTCGACCACTTCGACGGTGAGCAGCTACCAGCCGGCCATCCGCTCCTCGGCCTTGACCAGGTGGTGCTCACGCCCCACATCGGCGGCGCCACCTATGACACCGAAGTGAACCATTCTCAGATGATCGCCGACGATGTCGCCCGGCTGCTTCGGGGTGAGCGGCCGCGCCATTGCGCCAACCCGGAGGTGCTCCCATGACCGACACGAAGAAGCCGAACGGCCATCCGCTGGAAGCTGTGCGATCGGCGGTGCTCGTCGCGGCCAAAGCCATGTACGCCCGCAGCCTGGTGGAGGGCACGGCAGGCAACGTTTCGGGCCGGGTCGACGACGGCACCGTCGTTATGACCCCGTCGTCGCTGCCGTACCCCGACATGGAGCTTGATGACCTGGTGCAGCTCACCCTGGACGGAGACGTCGTTGCCGGCGAACGGTCGCCCACCAGTGAGAAGGCGCTGCACCTGGCGACGATGGCCGCCTATCCCGAGATCGGCGGAGTGGTGCACTGCCACGCTCGCTACGCCTCGATGTTCGCGGTCGCCCATCAGGCGATCCCGGCCGCCATCGACGAGTTCGTCACCTACATCGGGGGCGACGTGCCGGTGTGCGAGTACCACGAGTCCGGGCGCGACAGCCTCGGGACCGAGGTGGCCTCCAAGCTCGGCGACCGGTCGGCCGCCCTCATGGCCAACCACGGTCTCGTCGCGGTGGGCAAATCCGTTGACGACGCGCTTCACTCCGCCCTCGTCGTGGAGCACAACGCACAGATCATGTGGGGCGCCCAGATGCTCGGCGGCGTCGTGCCGCTCCCGGACCAGGCGACCAAGAACTTCACCGGGGTGTACACGTTCATACGCGACTTCATGTGGGCCGAGGAGAGCTGACCCCCTTCCCCCCGGCCCTGCCCTCCGAATTCGGGTCACGAAAGGCCGCACAGCGCTACCCGATCCGACCCATTCGTCAGGAGCGGAGCGCGCCGGGCTCGTCGAGCCAGCGATTGAGCGCTTGGGCTCGGGCGTTGCGCAACGTGAACACGTGGGTGATCGCCGTACGGATCCGGTGTTGCTGCGCGCCGGTGATGGCGACCTCACGCAGCAAGTAGTCGGCAGCGTCGCCGTGGTCGGCCTCGGCGTACGCGTGGACCTTGAAGTTCTCCACGTCGAGCCCGTAGTGATCCCGCATGCCCTCATACATCATCTGCGCGTAGCCGGTCCCTGCCGCGAACCGCTCACCCGCCCAGCCGAAGGCGGCAAGACCTTCCTCGTACGAACGTCGCATGTAGTACAAGCTGGCGAGCACCATGCCGAGCGTTTCCGGCAGGGCGACGTAGGAGGTGAGCTCCTCGTCGGAGATCTCGAGCATGTGCGCCCACTCGACCTTCATGTCGACGTGGTTGCGATCGCCGGCGAACCCGGTCTCGTCGGCCAGGTTCTGGATCCAGTGGGCGAAGTGCTCGCTCGATCCCATGGATGCCGCATCGGCGTCAGGTGCGTTCGCCACGAGCGATCCGAACTCCGACGTGTACCAGACCCCGAGGAAGTAGTACTCCTTGCAGAACCGCCTCAGGTACTCGAGGGAGAGCGAGCCGTCCGCCACCCGTTCCCACACGTGGTTGCGAGTACCGCAGACGGTGGCCTGGATGTGCTCCAACTCGGCCATGAACTCATCCACCGGCAACGCCGTCCGAGACGTACCGCCCCGGACGTCGGTGAACTTGCGGACGTCGGTCATGACCGGCCCTCCCCTGGTCGAGCGCTGTTTCGCTGACTCTACCGAGCACCTGACACGCACGTCAGGTTCGAGCTGTGCCGGCCCGTCCGGTTCAGGACTCGGGAGGTACGCTTATGTGACACCAACGTCAGCAAGGGGACGCGCAATGGCTGTCGACCTCATCGAGTTGGCCAAGCCCCGCAGTCACGATGCCGGGCCCAACGCCGTCGACCCTGTCACCGCTGAGGTGGTGCGGGGCGGTATGGAGACTGTGTGCTTCGAGATGGCCACCTATGTGAGTCGCACGGCCACCACGCCGATCCTCAACCAGTCGAACGAGCGCAACGCCACGGTGCTCGACGCTCGGGGCCGGCTGGCGGCGTTGAGCGTCGGCATCCCTCAGTTCATGCTCACCTCCACCCTGCCGGTGCGCTTTGCGCTCGACTTCCTCGGGGTCGACGAGTTCCGTGAGGGCGACGTGTTCGTGGCCAACGATCCGTACCACGGTGGCGGCCACCTGCCCGACTACAACGTCTTCGCCCCCGTCTTCGCCGACGACTCGGCCACCGGCACCAGGCGCATGGTGCTCATCGCGTCCATCCAGTGCCATCACGGTGACACGGGTGGCGCGGTCCCCGGCGGTTACAACGTCACGGCCACCGACATCTGGGGCGAGGGCGTGCGCTGGCCGGTGGTGAAGGTGATCGACCGTGGCGAGGAACGCCGCGACATCCTCTACGCCCTGCAGGTGAACAACCGCCTTCCTGATTACCTCGGGGACCTTCGGGCTCAGATCGGGTCGGCGCAGCTGGGAGCCCGTCGCCTCGGTGAGATGGTGGCCGCCCAAGGCATCGCCACCGTCGAGCAGTCGGTCGACTACATGACGGCCTACGCGGCGCGGCGCTTCCGTGAGGAGGTGCTGGCATGGCCCGATGGCACCTACGAGGCGGACTGCTGGGTCGACCACGATCCCCTCGGCCATCCCGACGTGCACCTGCACGTCGCGGTGACCGTCGACGGTGACCGCCTTCGCATCGATTACACGGGCACCGACACGCGCTCGGAGCTGCAGGCGTGGTCCACGTTCGGCAACACGCGCGGGTACACGGTCGCTCAGATCGCCGCCATGATGGATCCCGAGATCCCGAAGAACGAGGGTTTCTTCGAATCGATCGAGCTCGTCGTGCCCGAGGGCTGCGTGCTGAACCCCACGGCCAACCGGCCGGTGTCGGCCGGCACCCATCACCCTGGCGCAGAGGTCGGTGAGGTGATCGCCCTCGCGCTGCAACACGTCCTACCGCACAAGGCGGTGCCGCAGGTCTACAAGACCGGCATGCCGACGGTGATCGTCGGCACCAACCCCCGCACCGGTAAATCGTTCACCGACCACTCGGCCGAGGTCTATGCGGGGTGGTGCAACGCGGCCGAAGGCATGGACGCCTGGGGATGCCAGGCCGCGGCGTTTGGCAACCTATGGAAGGCCACGGCCGAGATCAACGAGAGCCTCTTCCCGCATCTGCAATGGAGCCGGGACTATCGCACCGATTCTGGTGGGCCCGGACGTTGGCGGGGCCTGTGCGGCAGCCACTACGTGAAGGAGGTGCGCACCGACGGCAAGGTGTACACGTACGTCGTTGGCATGAAGTACCCGATGCCGGGCATCGCCGGAGGCAAACCGGGCGCTCCCAACCAACTCACGATCCGCTGGGGGTCAGAGGACCCGCTCGTCGTGCAGCACACCGCCGATTGGGTGCCGATCAGTGCCGGCCAGCGCATCTGCTACGACTACGGCGGTGGCGGCGGTTGGGGTGATCCACTCGAGCGCGATCCTCAGGCGGTGCTCGACGACGTGCTCGACGAATACGTGTCGATCGAAGGTGCGGCCCGCGACTACGGCGTCGTGCTCACCGGTTCACTGGCCGACCTGACACTCGAGGTCGATCGCGACGCCACCACCGTGCGCCGCGCCGAGCAGCGCGGTGCCCTCATCGCCTGATTTGGGTCGATCGACCGGCATATGCGCGGTGAAGTGACCCAAATCGAGCGCAGCGATCGCGGGTAGCGTGACCTGACACGGACGTCATGTACTGACCGGGGGTCGAACAGGTGCAGGAGGGTCATCGCATCGGTGTCGACGTCGGTGGCACGTTCACCGACCTGATCTGCGTGACGCCGCACGGGTCAGTGGTGCTCGAGAAGACGCCATCCACCCTCGAGGACCAGTCGCTCGGTGTGATGACCGGTCTGGCGCAGCTCGCGGCAACGTTCGGCACGGACCTGGCCGGCTTCTGTCCCTCGGTGGAAGCTGTCGTGCACGGCACGACAACTGCTGACAACACGATGCTCGAGCAGGACGGCGCGGCGGTGGGACTGCTCGTGACCGAAGGTCACCGTGATGAGATCGAGATGCGCCGGGTGCACAAGGAACAGATCTGGGACCCGTCCTATCCCGCCCCGTTCCCCATCGCCCGGCGTCGTTCACGCATCGCGATCCCCGAACGGCTCGACTTCGAAGGCAAAGAACTGCTGCCGCTCGACGAGGATGCGGTTCGAGCAGGCATACGCCGGCTCCGGCTGCTCGGCGCCGAGTCGATCGCTGTCATGTTCCTGTTCAGCTTCGTCAACCCCGCCCACGAGCGGCGGGCCCGGGACCTGATCCTCGAGGAGTATCCCGAGGTCGGGCACATCTCGCTCAGCCACGAGGTCATGCCCCGCGGTCCGGAGTTCGAGCGCACGTCGACCACGCTCGTGAACGCATATGTGGCGCCTCGGGTGTCGACCTACGTCCGCCGGCTCGGCGAACGCCTCCGGGAAGCCGGCTACCAGGGCGAGTTGCTGATCATGGCCTCCACGGGTGGTGTCATGCCTCCGGCCACGGTGTCGCGACGCGCTGTGGCGCTGCTCGGCTCGGGTCCGACGGGCGGCGTCATGGGATCGGCCGCCGCGGCCGCCCAGGCCGGCACCGCCGACTTCGTGGCCGTCGACATGGGCGGGACCAGCTTCGACATCTGCCTCGTGCGTGACGGCGAGCCCGAGGTGAGCACCGACTGGAACTGGCGGTATCGGTACTACATAGGCATGCCGATGGTGGACGTGCAATGCGTCGGCGCCGGTGGAGGGTCAATCGCTCGTGTGCGGCAGGGGTCGCTGCTCGTCGGCCCGGAATCGGCGGGAGCAGCGCCCGGTCCAGCGTGCTACGGGCGCGGTGGCGAGCGGGCCACCGTGACCGACGCAGACGTCGTGCTCGGTTATCTGCCGGTCGACCACTTCGCCGGGGGGCGGATGACCCTCGACACAGCGGCGGCCAGGCAGGCGCTCGAGGCTGACGTGGCAGAGCCCTTGGGCGTCGACCTCATGACGGCGGCCTGGGGGGTCGAGCGGATCGTGAACGCCAACATGGCCAACGCCACCCGCAGGGTGCTGGCCGGCTCGGGCGTTGATCCTCGCCAGCTCGCTTTGATCGCCTACGGAGGCAACGGACCTGTCCACGCGTGGGCCATCGCTGCGGAGCTCGGCATGCACAAGATCCTGGTGCCCAAGGCCGCCCCGGCGTTCAGCGCCCTCGGCCTGCTCGTCTCTGACTTCAAGGTCGACCTCACCCGAAGTGCCGTGAGCCCGATCTCCCAGGTCGTCGTGACCGTGCTCGATTCGTTGCTCGATGAGCTCGATGCCGAGGTGACCGACGAGCTCGCTCCTACCGGCCTGCACTCCCAGGCGGTGGAGCGCCACCGCTTCGTGCAGATGGCCTACGCCGGTCAGAACTTCGACATGAGCGTGCCCGCACCAGCCCGCGGCGCGACGGGCGACGATGCGTTGATGGATCTTGCCCAACGGTTCCACGACCAGCACGAAGCCGACCGAGGCTTTGCGTTCCGCAACCAGGAGCCGACCGTGCGCGGCGTACGCATCACTGCCGTCGGCCACACCGAGAAACCGCCGCGGCTCGCTCAACTCGGTACCGCGTCTGTAGCCGACACGCTCACTGGAACACGCGACGTGTGGTTCGGCGACGGCTGGACGCCAACTCCTGTGTACGACGGCACCTTGCTCGGGCCGGGGGCGGATCTTGCCGGGCCGGCGCTGGTGGAGGAGCCCTTCACCGTGCTCGTCGTACCGCCAGGTGCCGATCTCCGACTCGGCGAGCACACCAGCTACGAGCTCACACTCGCCTCCCGAGAAAGCAAGCAGCAGCATGACGCTCTGGCTCACCGACGATGAGCACCGCACGCTCGCAGCGGCACTCGACTGTGTGATCCCCGGTGACGGCGTCTCCCCCGGCGCCGGGGAAGTGGGCGGCGCGGATTACGTCGACCAGCTGCTCGGCGCGTTCGTCTTCGATCCGCCGCACATCTGGGCCGGAGGGCCGTTCAGCGGACGCCACGGGGGTGACGCGTCCTTCGGGCAGTGGCTTCAGCTCGGCCGGGTGGAGGAGCTTGCCTGGCGGATGCGGATCGAGGGTTCGCAGGGACTCGCAGAACGGGAGTTCAACGGACCGCTCATCGGCTGGCAGGAGCAGTACCGGGCCGGCCTGGCGCTCCTCGGCCCCGACTTCGTCGACCTCGACCCGACCGAACAGGTGACCCGCGTACGGTCCGCGGACCGGAGCTTCCGCACCCTGCTGTTCACCCATGCCTGCGAGTCGCTCTACGCCGACCAGACCTACGGCGGCAACCGCGACGATGCGGCGTGGGCGGCGATCGACTTCGCTGGCGACGTGCAACCTCGGGGCTGGACGGACGACGAGGTGACCGAGCCGTGAGCCCTCCGACGGCCGCCTCTCCCAGCGATGTGGGTGACGTGACCGGCCACGACTGTGACGCGGTGATCGTCGGCTCCGGTCCGGCGGGGTCGACGGTGGCCGAGACGCTGACCGCGGCGGGCTGGTCGGTCATCGTGTTGGAGAAGGGCCGCAACCACCTGCTCGAGCTGGAACCGCCGTACGGACCGATCGGCCACTTCTCCAACGACGAGGTGAAGTGCATGCTGCGCTACTTCCTCGGCCCTGACCCGCTGGTGGAGCCCCGGACGTTCCGTCGAACCGTCGGCGACGGCGAGCGGTTGATGACCGGTCATGTCAACTCCCTGCCCACCACGGTCGGCGGAGGCGGCGTGCATGCCGATTCCAAGTTGCCCCGCCTCCGGGAAGACGACTTCGCTCTGCGCAGCGCGTTGGGGCCAATCGGCGGCGCCGACGTCGTCGACTGGCCGCTGAGCTATGCCGACCTCGAGCCGTACTACGCCGAAGCCGAACGGTTGGTCGGCGTGGCCGGCGAAGAGACCAACCCGTTCGCCGCGTGGCGATCGAGCCCCTACCCCATGCCTCCGGGGCCGGACATGTACGGCGCCGTGTTGTCCATGGCCGCCGCGACCCGGGCCGGCCTGCACCCGTACCGCGCCCCCACGGGCGTGAACTCCGAGCCTTACGACGGGCGCCCGGCATGCGTCAACTGTGGGTTCTGTGGAGGCTACGGCTGCCCGATCGAGGCCAAAGGCGATCCGGTGGCGCTGCTCCGGCGGGCGCTTCGCACCGGGCGATGTCAGATCCGGCCCGAGAGCCATGTCGTTGCAGTGACCGTCGACGGGACGGGGCATCGCGCGACCGGCGTTCGCTACATCGACGCCGGCGGCGAGACGATCGAGGTGACCGCGCGGTTCGTGGTGTTGGCCGCTGGCGCGTTCGAGACCCCTCGTCTGCTCATGCGCCAAGGCATCGGCGACTCGTCAGGCCTGGTCGGGCGCAACCTCATGTACCACTTCCAGACGTTCGCGGTGGGCGCCTTCCCGTTCCGGTTGCACGGCATGCGTGGTCGTTCGGTGACGAGCGCGCATGACGATCACATGGTCGGCGACGCCGCCCAGCGCCGCAGCGCACGCGAGGCGGGCCTGCCCTGGATCCGCGGTGGCCTCGTGGAGCACGGGGGCGCCGGGCAACCGATCCAGGAGGCGCTCGTGTATGGCCCGGGCGCTCACCACGGAAGCGCGATGCGCGACTCGGCCCTGCGGGAGCGGCTGTGGGTGTTCACGATGCAGGGCGAGGACCTGGCCCAG
>JBBSGQ010000023.1:0-17147 GCA_038253965.1 Acidimicrobiales bacterium
AGGCGCTTGCCGGTGTTGTGGTGGGCGACGCGGGTGGCGAGCTCCTGGAGGGCGACGTAGACGATGCCATCGGCCGGGGTGGTCATCTCGGGGACCTCGCCCCGCTCCACCTGCGCCATCCGAGCCCGCTCCAGTGCGACCGGATCGAGGGAACGGGTCACCGTGAGATAGTCCCGCAGGACTATCGAGTGGCGGCCCTCCTCGGCTGTCCACCGTCGTACCCAGGTCCCCCAGGCGCTGTCGCGCCCGAACAGCGTCTCGATCGTCCGGAAGTAGTAGGGGAGGTTGTCCTCGGTCAGCAGGTTGACGAACAGGCTGCTGCGGACCTCGGGCGCGAGCTCGACCTCGCTCGGGTCCCAAGGCTCACCAGCCGCGAAATCGCGGCCGAGCGTCCATGGCACGAGCTCATGGGGGAACCACTCCTTGGCTCCGGCCAGATGCCGATCGAGCAGCCGAGCGGCTACCGGTTCGAGGTCGGCCAGGAAGGGCTCAGTGCGCATGGGTCACAGCCTACCTACTGGTAGGTAGGCTGTGACACCGCGAGATGTGATCTTTCGGTCGCCGTCAGCGAGGTTCGAGTATCACCACCGGGATGTCGCGGTCGGTCTTCTCCTGGTAGCCGGCGTAGCCCTTGTACTTGCCGGTGATCTTCGGCCACATCTCGGCCTTCTCCTCCTCGGTCGCCGTGCGCGCTCTCATCGACCGGGTCGAGCCGCTCATCGTGGCTTCCACATCCGGCGTGTCCCGCAGGTTGAGGTACCAGGCGGGATGACGATCGTCGCCGCCGTAGGACGCGATGAGCACCACCTTGTCGCCGTCTTGCAGTGGCGAGGTGAGCATCGTGTTTCGCTTCTTGCCGCTCTTGCGTCCCGTGGTGGTTAGCTTGACAACCGGCATCCCGCCGGCCCGGCCGGCGACACGTCCCTTGCTTGCGTCGAACATCGCCTCGTGCACCTTCGTGCCGTACTTCGCGATCAGATCTTTCAGATTGGCCATCGCCGAACCGTAGCCACCTCAGGTCGCTCCGGCACCGGTCGGGTCCTGTCAATCTCAGGGTCGGTCAGCGGCGGGCGATCGTGATGCCGCGGCGGTGGGCGACGTGCACGAAACCGAGACGGCGCAAGTCACCCGCTGCGCGGTCGCCGATGAGGACGACGACGTCGACGCGGTTCGCACGGCGAGCCAGGTCGGGATGGTGGCAGGCCCGGCGGCCACCGAGGCGCGGGAACGGACACGGGAAGATGTAGGCGTCGGTTCGATGACCGAGATGGCCGAGCACGCTGTTCGACGTTGCCACGCCCTCGTCTGGGCCGACAGCTCGGACCGCGGCCGCAACGCCGGGATGCGCGCCACTGAGCACCGTGGCGAGCCGCACGTCGTCGGGACTGCCCGCAGCCAGCGGACTGATGAAGACCAGGCCGAGAGCCGCTCCGGCGAGCAGGCCGATCGACGCGGTCCTCGCTCGGTTCCGGTACCGGCCGATCGCGGCCAGTGCGCCTCCGACGGAGATCGGCACCAACAGCGCTCCGTGGTGGTACCAGGGCGTCGGGATTCCCGGCCACGTCGAGGCGAGCAGAGGAAGGCCGGCCACGACGAGGGCCGTTGTCCAGCGCGGCCGCAGCACGGGCAGGAACCCGACAGGGAGAAGCCAGAAGCCGAGTTGGCGCAGCGACGTCCTCGCCACCAGCGCCGCCCCCAGGCGCCAGGGGTGCAGGAGCGCGTCGCCCCATCCGGCGCCGAGGTGGTGGTAGTAGCGGCCGAACGTCTGCCAGGTCCCCAGCAGATGCGGCACCGCCAGCCCGGCCACGAGCGGCACCGGCACGAGCAGCAGGAGTCGCCTTCGGGCGGCTGGTCGGCTCACCAGTGCAACGCCGACCAGCGCAGTCACTGCGTCGGCACGGCACAGAGCGACAAGGATCCCGGCGATGGTGGCGGCTCGGACGTCGTCGCGCCGGCCGGCCAGCAGGGCCCATGCGACCGCCGGTGTTGCGAACACTGCCGGATGGACGTCATAGACGGCCGCGCTGAGGAGAGGCGCGCTGAGCATGATCGCCGCGGTGGCGAGCCACGGTGGGGCACCGAGCTCCGCGGCCAGACGGCGCATCGGCACGATGGTCAGGCCGAGGCACGCAGCCTGAGCGGCCAACCACCACACAGGTGTGGCTGACACCAGGTAAGGCGGGGCGAAGAGCAGCACGACAGGCGAAAGGTGGTCGGCGAACACGTCGATCCCGATGCTCGTCACATAGGGAGCGTGTCCGTGAGCCACGAGCCACGCCGCCTGGTCGAAGATGCCGAGATCGCTCGCTCCGGACCAGAAGTTGCGATAGCGGAGGTACCCGACCACGAACCACACACCGCCCATGAGGACTGCTGCCGCCCAGCCGGCGTGATCAAAGGCTGCCGGGCGGTTCGTGGTCCGAGACATGAGATCCCGGGGCCGCTCCGCGTGGACGACCCCCATCGTGCTCATCCCGTCTGATGGTGGTGGAGTTGCAGGCTCACCGCAGTGTGACCGCGAAGAAGTCGCGCTGATCTGGCTGTAGGTAGCGCGTCGCCGGTCGCGGCATGCCGGGAAGCAGCTTGGCTGCCACGAGCCGGCCGGGATGGTCAAGCGGCGAGGAGAACAGGTTGGCCGTCACCATGTCGTTGTGGATGTCGAGCTCCATACCTCGCACCGCGTGAGCCTGCACGAGGGCGTTGGCCAGTGTGGTGAGGGTGAACTTGTTGCCGGCGATGTAGACGAGATGTCCCCGAGCATCGACGCCCAGAGCGGAGCGCCAGACGTACTCCAGCTGGCTCCGGCGTGAGCCCCAGTCGAAATGGGTGTTGGCGGTCAACCCCTTGACGACTCGGCCGTCGTCGACGATGAGGGAGAGGTTCTGGCGGACCGCCGCCACGTCTCGGGTCGAGCGGACCTCGCGCCCCCACTCGGCAACTGTCGCCCGCCCGTCACGGGTGAGGACGACCGAGGCCTTGCCGGGGCGCAGCCGTCCCCGTGTACGCCCGTCCTCGTAGAAGCCGCCGTGGGCGCCGCTGATGAGGAACCCCGAGTTGAACGCGGCAAGCGTGCTGTGGCGATATCGGGGATCGACCTGAGCTGTGCCGGGCCAGGGCCCCCCGCCGGGATCCTTGGTGCCGGCGATGAGGTCGAGACGGGCTTGTGACTGATCGATCCAGAGCTCTCCTGCCACCAACGTCGGGTGTCGCGGATCAGGCCGGAACCAGGTCGTGTACATGGCGGGATGGCCACCTGGGCCAAGGCGGCCGGGGTGCCACACCGCCTCACCTCGTAGAGACGGCCGGACGGCCGGGTCCAGCAGCGGACCGTTGCCCCGTGACCGCTCCCGGGCGACGAGCCTGGTCTGCACGGCGGACGGCAGTTCGGGCAACGGGCCCTTCGGGACTCCTGAGGTCGGCGGATGATGGCGCGTGTAGTACCAGACCTCGAGACTGTCGACGGTCCCGCCGGCGCCGTGGCTGCGCAGCCATTCGACGGTTCGCATCTCCCAGCCGGCGCTGCCCGGGTAGCTCAGTGCCCGGCAGTACGACCACGCCATTGGTGTGAGCATGACGAGCAGCACGACGAGGATCCGGCGACGCCATCGACGGCGACGCCGCGGTTGGGTTCGCTCGCTCGGAGCAACAGGAGGTCGCGGGATCTTGGCAGAGGCTTCGGTTGGCGACGCGGGGCGTTCTGCGAGTGCGGTTGGCGTCATCTCGGGTCCGGCTGAACAGCTCCAGGGTCGATGGGCGGGACGCTACGAACCGGCCGGTATCCGACCGGGAGGTGAAGAGTCAACGCGAGGCAAAGATGTTCGACTCACGGCAAGCGCGCGACAGTTCGAGTGCCCGCAGCGATGCGATCTCCAGCGCGATGTGGTGCTCACGACGTCGAGACGGTGATGAAGTCGCGCGACTCCTTGGAGAGGTAGCGGCTGGCAGGCCGCTTCATGCTGTCGATCAGCTTGCGTCCTCGGACGATCTCGGGGTGATCGGGGTCGGGATGATCGAAAAAGTTGAAGGTCACCCACTCCGGGTTGATGTCGAGGGTCATGGCGCGCACGGCACCGGCGCGCGCCATGACGTCTGCCAGGGCGCTCGCCCGGAGGCCATGTCCGGCTGCGTAGAGGATGCCTCCGGAGGCGTCTACGCCGATCGCCGATCGCCAGACGTACACCTTGTTGCCCAGTGTCGAGCCCCACTGGTCGGCTCTGCCGGCGTCGATGCCGGACGCTGGGTGTCCGTGATCGATCAGCAGGACCAGGTTCTGCAGCACGCTCTCGGTGTTCGGGGTCATGTGCAGGTCGCGGCCCCACTGGCCGATCTGGACGGTGCCCGAGCGTCCGATGACCAGCGAGGCTGCGCCGTTTCGCAGCCCGGGAGACGAGTGGTTCTCGGCGTAGAAGCCCCCACGGGCGTCCTTTGCGCGGAACCCACCGTTGAACGCGGCGACGACCGATCGTAGGGCCGACCCTTCGATGTCTGGCCGCTGGCGCCACGTACCACCGGGTTCGCGCGCTCCCGGAACGAGTCGCAACCGCAAGGCGGTCGGGTCCATCCATACCAGCGTTGTGAGAACGCTGGTATGGATGGCATCAGGTCGAGCCTCGGCCTCATACATCACCGGGCGACCGTGGACGAGGGGGCCGGTCGGCCGCCAAGCTCCCTCGCCTGGCAAGCCGGGCACGATCAGGCGTACCGGATGCGGACGCGGCAGGAAGCGGACCGCTGCGGAGACACGCGGATGCCCGCCGAGTGATGGAGGACGCACGGGGGCAAGAGATCTCGGTCTTCCACCGACCGGAGGAGCCTGCCCGCTGTAGTACCGCCGCTCCATGCGGTTCACCACCCAGCTCGCGTTGTGGTTCCTCAACCAGTCAGCCCACTTCGCCTGGAAGTCCTCGTTGCCCGGAGTCCGCAACGCACCGATGACCGACGCCGCAAGGAAGAGCATCGGCAGTGCGGCCAGCACTCCTGTCCCCACCAACAGACGCCGCAGGACATAGCGGGGCGACCGTGGCTGATGAGCGTCCGGCGCTCTGGGGTGTTCGGGGGCCGGCTGGCGTCTCGCGCCCGCGCTGGCGTGCACCGCGCCGTTCGGTCGAGGACGTTGTGGCGTGATCGGCCGTCGTTTCGGCGACACCATCTGGCTATCGATCACGCGAGGGAATGTCCACCTTTCGCGGCTCACCGGGGCGGCAAAGCCTGCAAGCGCGCACAGTACGGAGGGCAAGCTGCGCTGCGACTTTGACGACGGTCAACTGACGGCAAATGCTTCGGCCTACGGGTTTGCGTGCTTCGGCCGGCCCTACGCTGCGATGGTGCCGGCGCGGATACTGATCGTGGAGGACGACGTTCCGATCGGTCGCGGGTTGCGGCAGGTGCTCGAGGATCAGGGACATCAGGTCGTCTGGGTCCGCTCCGGATCCGACGCGTTGGCCGAGGCGCAGGGCGAGCAGCATGACCTGGTCCTGTTGGACCTGGGCCTGCCCGACATCGATGGCGTGGATGTGTGCCGGGGGATACGGCGCAACGATCCGGGCACCACGATCGTGATGCTCACAGCTCGCGTAGCGGAGATCGATGTCGTCGTGGGCCTCGACGCCGGAGCCGACGACTACGTCACCAAGCCGTTCCGCGTTGCGGAGCTCGCGGCTCGCGTGCGGGCGCACCTTCGACGCCGGGAAACGGCACGGGGCAGTGCCGTCGAGCTCAGGGTCGGCGACATACGTCTGCACCAAGACGCCCGTCGCGTGTGGCTCGGCAGCACCGAGATCGCCCTGCGGGTGAAGGAGTTCGACCTTCTCGCCATGCTGATGAGCGAGGCCGGCCGAGTCGTCACCCGTGAGCGGATCATGAGCGAGGTGTGGGACGAGCACTGGTTCGGATCGACCAAGACGCTCGACATGCACATCTCGGCGTTGCGGCGCAAGCTCGGCGACCCGGCCGATGAGCCGGTCCGCATCACCACCTTGCGCGGCGTCGGGTACCGCTTCGAGCAACCATGACCCGCAGGGTCGTGCTGGCCATCGCAGGGGTGACGGCCCTCGCGGTGATCGGGTTCGGCATCCCACTCGGCGCAGCGATCCAGCAGTTGTACGTCAAAGAGGCGTTGGTCCGCCTGGAGCGGGAAGCCACAGCGGCCACCATCGAGGTCCCGAAGTCTTTCGGGCACGAGCGGATCGAGCTGCCCCGAGCGCGGAACGGGCCGCTCCTCGCGCTGTACCTGCCTTCTGGTCGCAGGCTCGCCGGACGAGGCCCCCAACGCGGCGATGCCGTGGTCCGAAAGGCATCGCGCGGCCAGGTGTCCGACGCCCGTCATCGGGGTGCGATCGTCGTAGCGGTGCCTGTCACGAGCAGCGAGAGGGTGGTCGCGGTGATGCGTGCGTCGCGCGCCGAGTCCACCATCGAGAGCCGGGTATGGCGGGCATGGAGAGCGATGGCTGTGCTAGGCGTCGTCGTCGTCGCGCTTGCCGCGCTTGGCGCATTCCTGTTGGCCCGGCGTCTCACCCGTCCGGTGACTGCGTTCGCCGGCGCGGTCACCCGCCTCGGTGATGGCGACTTCTCGGTCCGGGCCGGTCGATCGGGCATCGGGGAGTTGGACGTCGCTGCTGCGGCGCTCGATACGACGGCCGGGCGGCTCGGCGGACTACTCGAGCGGGAGCGAGCGTTCAGCGCCGATGCCTCCCACCAACTGCGGACTCCGGTGACCGCTCTGCGGGTCCACCTGGCGGCTGCCGACCAGATCGCTGATCAGGCAGCCCGCCTGGCCATCGACGAGGCGCTGGCGGACGTCGAACGGCTCGAGCGCACGATCGACGACCTGCTTCTGGTCGGTCGCGACATCCCGGCGTCGCGCAGCCGGCTCGATCTGGCCACCCTGTTCGGGGAGATCGACGAGACCTGGCATGGCCGACTGGCCGTCGACGGGCGGCAACTGCACGTCTCGTTGCCGGCGAGGCTCGACCCGGTGTGGGCGTCGACCAGCGCCGTCCGCCAGATGCTCGAGGTGCTCGTGTCGAACGCCGCCCGCCACGGCCGAGGAGTGGTGACGGTGGCGGCCCACAACATCCCAGGGGGTGTGGTCGTCGAGGTGTCCGACCAGGGTCCCGGTGTGGCCGACGATCCCGATCGCATCTTCCGGCGCCGCGACTCCGCGGAGCAGGGTCACGGCATCGGTCTGGCGCTGGCGCGATCCCTCGCCGAGGCCGAGGGCGGACGGCTGCTCCTGCGGCCCGGGAGCTCTGCCACCACGTTCGCTTTGCTGTTCTCCACCCCCGAGGGACCCTCCGGGGCCTGACCGATCGCGGCGGTGCCTGAGGCTGGCGCGTCGGGCCGCCCACCGGGGTTGGAGCGCGCCGACCCGCGCCAGGCACGGTCCTCCGGCGGCCCTGCCAGACTGCGGTGCATGGCTCGATGGACAGCAGATGACATCCCGGACCAGAGTGGCCGCACAGCCCTCATCACCGGCGCCAACAGTGGGCTCGGGCTGGAGACGGCCACCGCGCTGGCCGCTCACGGCGCTCGCGTGCTCATGGCCTGCCGAAACAGGGAGAGAGCGGCTGACGCGCGCAACCAGGTCAGCGCGGCTGCAACCGGCCCGGCACCGCTTGTCGTCGCGCTCGACCTTGCCGACCTGGAATCGGTGAGGACTGCTGCCGAGACGCTGGTCGACGGCGACGATCAGCTCGACCTGCTCGTCAACAACGCGGGTGTCATGGCTCTGCCGCTGCGCCACACCGCCCAGGACTTCGAGATGCAGTTCGGCACGAACCACCTCGGGCACTTCGCGCTGACCGGTCGGCTCCTCCCGTTGCTGGCGCGAAGCAGTAGGCCCCGAGTGGTCACGCTGTC
This sequence comes from Acidimicrobiales bacterium, assembly GCA_038253965.1. Lineage (GTDB taxonomy): Bacteria > Actinomycetota > Acidimicrobiia > Acidimicrobiales > Iamiaceae > JBBSGQ01. The sequence goes on from JBBSGQ010000023.1 coordinate 7,858, forward strand.
CTCTGCCGCGCATCGCATCGGGCGGATGCGCTGGGACGACCTGAACTGGCAGCACGGCTACCGCAAATGGCTGGCCTACGGCCAGTCCAAGCTGGCCAACCTGCTGTTCATGTTCGAGCTCGACCGTAGGGCGAAGTCGGCGGCCCGGGACGCAGAGGTGAGCCGTGAGCTCGTGTCGGTCGGCGCTCATCCCGGCTACGCGTCCACGCATCTCCAGGCAGCCGGGCCGGAGATGGCGGGCAACCGGGTGATGGGTTCGATGATGGACGTCGCGAACCGCGTCGTCGCTCAGTCGGCGGAGCAGGGGTCGCGGCCCACGCTGTACGCGGCGACCATGCCGGATGTGCAAGGTGGCGAGTATTACGGCCCCGACGGTCCTGGCGAGATGCGCGGTTACCCGAAGAAGGTGCGTCCGAGCGGGGCAGCACGAAATGAGTCCGACGCCGCTCGGTTGTGGCAGCTCTCCGAGGAGCTCAGCGGCGTCTCGTACGATTGGTCAGCGCTCGGCTGACGGGTACGTCGTCGCGGCTGCTCCAGTCAGCATGGTGACACCGACGGAGCCGCCGCCTCAGCTCCGTACGCCGGTGTAGACGCGAGCCAGCCAGTCGCCGGTGAGCGGCACCGCTGACAGTGCATGTGCAGCTGAGAGCAGCCAGTGCAACACGTCGTCGTGGTCCTCGCCCGGGGGCACAGTGACCACGAGGCCACGGCGCGGATGGTCCTGCACCTTGACCCACCCCGGAGCCAGCAGGAGCCCCAGCTCAGCCAACCGGGTGAGTGCTCGGGGGCCGCCGGCGTGTTGCAACCCGATGGACACTCGGCCCGGCCCCCGGCGGGTCTCCGACCCGGCTGACCACGTGGCCAGCGGGATCGACGGCCCACGGGCCGACAGGAACGACAGCAGACCTCCGCTGGGAGGGACCGCAGCGTCTTCGGCGATCTCGGGCAGCAGGTTGATCCAACCTGTTCCCGTGTCGGTCAGCTGCTCCATGCGATCCAGCACCGCCGCCGGTTCGGACTCGGCGAACTGGAGCTCCTCGTGCGGGTCGGCCACTGGAGCAGCGTAGGTTCGCCTGACCAGAGGCCTCCGCCGTCAGCGAGTGAGGACGCGATCCATGCGGTCGAGGGCCTCGGTCAACTGGTCGAGTGGGCGCGTCGTGGAGAACCTGACGTGTTCGCTGGCCCGGTGATCGCCGAAGTCGTCGCCAGGCGTTATGGCCACCCCCGCCTCGTCGAGGAGCCGTGTCACGAGGTCGTTCGAGTCCTCGGCCACAGCTGAGCAGTCGGCGTACACGTAGAAGGCGCCGCTCGGCAGCACCGGGACCTTGAACCCGAGCGTGACCAGACCGTCGACCAGCAGGTCACGCCGTGCCCGGAACTGGGCTCGACGGTCGGCCACGATCGCCCACACCTCCGGGCTGAACGCAGCCCGCGCAGCCCGCTGGGACGGGGTGGGCGGTGCGATGTACAGGTTCTGGGCGAGCGCCTCGACGGCGTCGAGCGCCCAGTCGGGACAGACCAGCCAGCCGACACGCCAACCTGTCATGCCGAAGGTCTTGGAACAGCTGTTCACGACGAACACGTCGTCGGAGGCCGACAACACAGTCGATGCGGGTTGATCGAAGATCAGCTCGCCATAGATCTCGTCGACGTACGCGACACCGCCGCGATCGCGGGTGGTGGTCACCATCGACGCCAGCTCGGCCGGTGCGATGGTCGTACCGGTGGGATTCGCCGGTGTGGCTGCGAGCACACCATGGGTCGCGCCGGTCCAGTGGAGTCCGACAAGCTCTGCGGTCAGCTGGTAGCCGGTCTCCGGGCCGACAGGCACCGGCGCAGGCCGGCCTTCGAAGGTGCGAACGAAGTGCCGGTTGCACGGGTAACCCGGGTCGGCCAGCAGAACTTCGTCGTCACGGTCCACGGTGGCTGCCAGCGCCAGCAGCAACGCGCCCGATGCCCCCGTGGTGATGACGATCCGCTGTGCCGGCACGTCGAGACCGAACCGCTCTGCGTAGTAATCGCTGATCGCCTCCCGCAGCGGAGGGAGCCCGAGCGATGACGTGTAGTGCACGGCTCCGCCGTCCAGGGAGCGCCGCGCCGCGTCGACCACCGGTGCCGGCGTGCCGAAGTCCGGTTCGCCGACGCACAACCGGATGACCGAGCGTCCGCTTCGCTCGAGCAGCCATGCCCGCTCCATCACCTCGACCACCCGGAACGGCGCGATGTCCGAGGTTCGGGCGGCCAGAAGCGGTCGGTCGGTACGAGGGTGCGGCACAGCCAGGCAGGGTAGCGACGACGTCGGGTTCGTCGTCGGTCGAGCAGGCCGCCGGTCGGTCTCCTGCCATCGTCGATCGCCAGCTGTTCCTCGATCGCGCTCGGACCGAGCTCTCACAGCACGCCGCTCACCAGGTCGGCATCCGGGCCGGCCACGGTCACCCGAAGCTGTGCCGGACGGGTCACCATCGGTACCACTGGCCCAACGATTCGTCGCCCAGGCCGTTCGGTACGATCACGAATCGATGAAGGACGGGCTCAAGCTGACGGCTGAGCCATCCAGCGTCGCCAAAGCCAGGAGCTACTGCGAAGCGCGCCTGGTCGACCGAAAGCGAGTCTGGTTCGAGGTGGACTGGATCGTGGATCCCCTTGCCTGAATGACGACGAATACGATCTACTCGTGTCTGACTCCGAAGCGCGCCAGCCGGTCCACCTGCTCGGCGTGCCGGTGCTCGGCGGTCAGGCAGTTGTGATGTTCCGCAACGACATGATCCGCGAACTGCAGCTGATCGAGCTCGGGCAACGTCTGGATGGTGTAGGGCGGTCCTGGCTCGACCCGGTGGCGAAGGTCCTACGAGCGGACCTCGAATGGCTCCGTGACGAGGCGTACGGCCAGCTGATCGAGGGCCGCGCTCCACGCCCGTTCGCTCGCCGATCCGACTGAAGCCAGCACACGACAGGGAGCCTCCGGTGCCCGGCAACATCCTGTTCATAACCGTGGATCAATGGCGGGGAGACTGCATCTCCTCCCTCGGCCACCCCGTCGTGCGTACGCCGGCGTTCGACGCGCTGGCGGCCGACGGCGTGGCGTTCACGCGCCACTGGGCGGTGACCGCTCCCTGCGGTCCGAGCCGTGCATCGCTGCACACCGGCCTGTACCTCCAGAACCATCGCTCGGTGGAGAACGGCACACCGCTCGATGCACGGTTCACCAATGTCGCACTCGTTGCCCGAGCAGCCGGGTACGACCCGGTGCTGTTCGGTTACACCGACGCGACAATCGACCCGCGCACCGTCACCGATCCGAACGATGCCCGCCTTCGCAGCTACGAGGGCGTCCTACCGGGGTTTCGGGAGGTCGTCCGCCTGACCGATGACGACCAGTCGTCATGGGGACGATGGCTCGAACAGCATGGCGTCGACGTGCCCGCCGATCCCCGTCGCCTGTATGAACCCCGCTCGGGTTATCCGGGCGCAGATGACCACGGTGCGACGTGGGCGCCGACCCAGTTCGCCGCCGAGCACTCCGAGGCCACCTTTCTCACGGATCAGTTGATCGGCTGGCTCGCCCATCACGGCGATGAGCCGTTCTTCGCTCATGTCGCCTACATCCGCCCCCACCCTCCGTACCGCGCCCCCGAGGGCTATCACGATCTGTACGACCCCGCTGACGGCGCACCATTCCGCCGCCATCCCCACCGTGACACCGAGACCGGCATGCACGTGCTGCATCGACTGGCCACGCAGGTGGTCGGCTCCCCTCTCGACGAGAACGAGGCGCGCCAGACCAGAGCGACGTACTGGGCCAACATGACCGAGGTCGACCACCAGCTCGGCCGACTGTTCGAACACCTTGCGGTGACCGGCTTGGCCGCTGACACCCTCATCGTGTTGACGTCCGACCACGGCGACCAGATGAGCGACCACTGGTTGCTCGAGAAGCTCGGTTGGTGGGACGAGAGCTACCACGTGCCCCTCATCGTGCGCGACCCTCGCGCCGAGGCAGATTCGACCCGAGGAAGGGTTGTCGACGCCTGGACCGAACACGTAGATGTCACGCCGACGATCTGCGAGTGGTTGGGCATCGAGGTGCCGCTGCAGTGCGATGGTCGTGCGCTCCAGCCATTCCTGCACGAGGCCGATGTCCCGGACGACTGGCGCATCGAGGCCCATTGGGAATGGGACTTCCGCAACCCGCAGCGCCACATCGCCGAGGACATCCTCGGCGTCACGATGGAACAGTGCTGCCTGGCTGTCCTGCGCGACGATGCCTGGAAGTACGTCCACTTCGCGTGGGGTGATCCGTTGCTGTTCGACCTCCGTGCGGACCCCGATCAGCTCGTGAACCGGGCTGCGGATCCCGACTGCGCAGCAACCGTGGCCGAATACGCGCGACGGATGCTGTCCTGGCGGATGAGCCACGACGAGCGCACCCTCACCGGTCACCTCGTCACCAACGAAGGTCTCGTCGTCCGTCGCGACCCGCGGCGCTGAACCGACCCTGTTCAGCCTGCGGCCATGGCCATCACGCCGCAAGCCGCGAGGACGAGGCCGGCAACCTGCATGCGGTGCAGCCGCTCGCCGAGCACCACCCGTGCCAGAGCGACAGTCGAGGCCGGATAGAGCGAACTGATCACAGCGACTATCGACAGCAGGCCGCGGTGCACGGCGGCGAGGAAGACGAGGTTCGCGGTGATGTCGGCAACACCCGCGGCCGCGATCGTCAATCGATCGGCCGGAGCAGGGCGCAGGGACCGACCGGTCACGAGTGCGCCTGCGGCTACGAGGGCGATGGACATCGGTCGTGCGACGATGAGCGGCCAGATGCCTGCTCGGTCGCTGGTCGAGCCGAGCATCACGTAGACCGAACCGAAGCCGAGTCCGGAACCGATCGACAGCGGCAGCACCTCGCGGGTGGACGCCGTTGGTGGCCCGAGTGAACCCGGATGGGCTGGCGCACCGGAGATCAGCACGACGGCGATCAGCGCCGCTGCGACGCCGAAAAGCGCGAGAGGTGACGGACGCTCCCCGGTGACCAGGCCCCAGACGACCGGGACCATCGACGCACCCAAAGCTGTGACAGGGGCCACCACGCTCATCCGCCCCGTGGCCAGACCCTTGTAGAGCAGCACGATGCCGATGGGGCCGACAACGCCCACGGCGGCACCGAGCAGCAGGTCATGGGCCAGCGGCGCGGTCGGACGCGTTGCCACGACGAGCAGCGCCATCACTGCCAAGCTCCAGGTGTACGACCCCACGACAACTGTCGTTGCCGACGAACGGCGAGCGCTGAGCCCGCCGAAGAAGTCACCGGTCCCGTAGGTCAACGCGACGACGAGACCGAGCAGGACAGGCACTTCGGCACGCTAGGGGTCGGGTGTGATCTCCCGATCAATTTGGGTCAATCGACCGCTCATAGAGCAGTCAATCGACCCAAATCGAGCGTTCGTCAGTCGCCAGGACCAGCGACCGTCGCCATGTCCGCGTCGAGCGTCGTGATGATGCGGGAGATGACACCTTGGCGGGCTACGAGCTTGGTGCGGGCGTAGGCACCGGTGCGGAGCTCCGCCAGGCGTTGCGCGTCGGCCAGCGCGGTGTCCAGGACCTCTTCGGCCGGAACCACCCGGTCGAGGTATCCCGCGCTGACTGCTTGTCCTGGTTCGTAGATGCGGGAATGCAACGTTGCCGGGCCGAACAAGGTCGGCGTGAGGCGCTCGCGGGCCAACTCGACAGCGAACATCGGAAGGGCCATGCCGATGCTGACCTCGTTCAGGCCGATCTTGAACGAGCCATCGGCTCCGACCCGATGGTCAGCTGACAGCAGCACGAGCGCACCCGCGGCCAACGCATGGCCGGTACAGGCGGCGACGGTCGGTAGCGCCAACCCGTACAACCGCATGAGGAGACGTGCGCCATCGACGACCAGAGTGCGCATGCTCTCCGCGCTCGCGGTCATCGCCGCAAGATCGAACCCGGCGGAGAACCGTCCCTCCCGGCCGACGATCACGACCGCTCGTGCTTCCTCTTCGGCCCGATCGAGTGCCTCGTGGAGACCTTCGAGGAGTGTGCCGCTGATGGCGTTCGCCTTGCCGTCGTCGAGGGTCACGACTGCCACCCCGTCGATCAGACGGTACGTCGGTGATCGCGGATGGCTCGCTGTGGTGTCCGGAGGAGCGGCGACGTCGGTCATGTCGGCTCAACCTACTGGTGGTCGACGCAGCGTCGGGCCGCGACCTCAGCGGCTGGCCTGGACCCGGGAACGCACAGTGTTCTGCAACGTGTCAGGATCGACCACACCAACCATCCGACCATCGGGCCCGACGACGAGAAGGTACGGCGTGGCGCCGGCCTGATTTCGTTGAAGCGCGCCGAGGATCGCCTCGTCCACAGTGGTCACTGCCACCCGGTCGATCGGGAAGGCCAGCTCGCCGACTCGCAAACCCGCCCATTGGTCACGGGGTACGGCGAGGATCGAGTCGGCGGTGAGCAGACCGGTGATCCGGCCGTCGGATGCCTGGACGGGATAGGCACGATGCGTCGTTCCCGGGGGGAGCGTGCGCAGGAACGCATCGACCGACATCCAGTCATAGGAGGTGGGCGGATCGGCGGCCATGACGTCACGGGTGAGGACCCCCTCGATGGCTGCTCGCACCGGCGCCGACCGGATCTCACTTGCAGCGCCGCTGATGATGAAGAAGCCGATGAACAGCAGCACGAACCCATAGTCACCGCTGTGCCGCAGCTGCACGAATCCGACGCCCAGCAGGATGACACCCACTACCTGGCCGACCCGAGCGGCGGCGACCGTGGCCCGGTGGCGATCGCCGCCCTTCATCCAGATCAGGGCGCTCAAGACGTGACCACCATCGAGTGGTACGGCCGGGATCATGTTCAATCCCGCCAGCAGCAGATTGATGAACGCCAGCCAGCCGAACATGGTGGCGACCAACCCCACTGTGCCCGGTCCGTCGAGCACGCGACTCAACACGAAGAACAACCCGCCGCAGGCTGCAGTGGTGATCGGTCCGATCGCCGCGATGCGAAGCTCCGCGCCGGCGGTCCGGGGGTTGGACTCGAAGCGGGTCAGTCCGCCGAACAGCCACAGGCTGATGCCGGTGACCGACAGCCCCTCGCGTTGGGCAACGAGCGCGTGCCCCATCTCGTGGGCCAGCAGTGAGGCGAAGAACAGCAAGGCTCCGGCCACTCCAGCCGCCCAGTACTGGGCGGAAGAGAGGCCGGGCTCCTCGACAGGGAACCGGTTGGTGGCCAGCGTGATCGTGTACAACCCGGCGATCAGGATGACGCTCCAGCTGAATCCCACCTTGACGCCGGCGATCCGACCGAGAGGAATGTCACGACCCACGCACGAAGGGTACCGGCGACTCGTGGCGAGCGACCGGTCGACCGCCACCCACGAGGAGTGCCCGAGGTCAGTTCGGCAGTCCCTCGAAGGGGTCGGCCGGAGCGGGGTGAGCCTTGGGGTTGGCTCCTGCCTCGGCTGCTCGGGTCGCCCACGAAGGGAACGGGAACTGGGTGACCAGGGGCATCGGCAGTTCGGGCTGGCTGACCAACATGGTTCCGGGCTTGAGCAGTGTGGCCCGCTGACGTTGAACCTGGGGGAGGAAGCCGTACTCGCTGCGACCGGCTTCCGCGGCGTCGAGCCGACCGACCACCCGGATGGCCGAGTTGGCGACGATCCGCCGTTCCACCTCGCTTGCCGTCTGCTGCGCGCCGATGAGGACGATGCCGAGTGACCGTCCGCGTTCGGCCACGTCGAGGAGGATCTCCTTGATCGGACTGGTGCCCTCGCGAGGCGCGTACTTGTTCAGTTCGTCGAGGACGACGAACTGCAGCGGATCGGGCCGGCCAGCCTGCTCCTTCTGGGCGAAGGCCTTGCGCAGTACGACGCCGACCACGAAGCGCTTGGCCCGGTCGTTGAGGTTGTGCAGGTCGACGACTGTGATCTGTTCGGTGAACGCCACCTGGTGCCGCTCTGGATGCGCGACATCGGCTCGGACGAGGTCGCGCAGATGGGGTACCGCGCCGTACAGACGTCGGATGAACGCGTTCACCGTTCCTGCACCGATCGCCCGACCGGCCCAGCGTTGCGCCTCGAACGGGTCGTCGTCTTCGAGCTTGGCCGCGATCAGTTCGACGAGCTCGTAAAACGTTCGGACCGATGTCCCCTCGATCGCGACACCGCCGTCGCCGGTGGGTGTGGCTCCTGTGAGTCGGGCCGTCACGTTGAAGACGACCATGGTGTACTGCTGGCGGTCGTCCTCGGCGTCGGCGAACAGGAACGGCAACAGCTCGCCGGTGCAGAACTGTTCGAGGGTCCAGAAGAAGGACGTCACGCCTTCGGTCCTTGCCGCGACATCGGGCCTCGCTGTAGCGTCACCGCGTCTCGGAGGAGCGAACACCTCCACGCTCGAGAACGCACCGACAGGCAGGCCGAGGCGCTCGTATCGGGCGGCCTGGTCGTCGCCCAACGCGGTGTTCGGGTGGTCGAGGAACAGCAGGTCCTCGCCCTTCACGTTGAAGATCAACGCCTTCGTGTTGACCCGGCTCGGCCCGAGCGCGTCAGACATGAACAAGCTGTAGAGCAGGAACGTGGCGTAGCTGGTCTTGGTGGCCACGCCCGAGATGCCGGAGATGTTGACGTGGGCGCCTCGGGTGCCGTCAAGGAACTCGAGGTTCAGGTAGAGCGGCTCGTCGTCGCGGGAGAGACCGGCCGGCAGCTTCCTCGTCATGCCATCGAAGAACAGGCCCTCGTCGCGCTCGGCTCCGATCGCCTTGCGCACCGGCTCACCCGGTCGAGGTGGGATGAACACCTCGGGCTCGAACCGGGTGGCAGATACCAGTGCAGCCTCGCTCACCTCGGCAGGCAGGACACCGTCGGCGATGAGGAACACATCGCTGTCGAAGCGGGCGCCCTCGTGCCGAGCGCGGACCTGCGACACCAGACCGTAGATCCGCACGGGCTGGCCGTCAGGCAGGACACGTTCGAGGGCGACGACGTCGTCGAGCTGCAGGTAGGCGCCGGGTTGCACGGCTACCCAGAACTCGAGCGGTGTGGCGTCCTCGGTGCCGATGACCCGCCCGACCATCTGACCGACCGGGCTTGTCGGGTCAGCAGTCGCGGTGCCGTCGTCGCTCATCGCCGGCGACGGTACCAACCCGTCGCCGCTCGCTGGACCTGTCGTCGAACGACAAGGTGGGTGCGCTGGTGCCGGTGTGAGCGGCTGTGGTGCGCCGGGGCGGGCGGCCGCGCCCCGCCATGGGTTCGGGGGGGCCCC
>JBBSGQ010000024.1:0-17035 GCA_038253965.1 Acidimicrobiales bacterium
CGGCGCGCACCTTCGGTCCGGGTAGGTCGACCATGATCCCGATCGGCCGGCCGACCGCGGCTTCTGCCCGGCGGATCCGATGGAACCGTTCGAGCGCGTCGTCGAGGGATCCGTGGGCCAGACCGATCCTGGCCACGTCCATCCCCGCTTCGGTGAGGTCCTTGATGATGGCCTCGGAGTCCGACGCCGGTCCGATGGTGCCGATGATCTTCGTGCGGCGGGCCATCGGGCCAGTATCGCGGCTTCAGCTCCCGGCGGCGGCGACCCGGAGGTGATCGGCTAGGACATCGGGCGTCGCATGGGCGTTCGCGCCGCTGGTCGATGGCATCACATAGGTGGGCACCCCACCCAACGATGGAGTCTGCCATCCGACCATCGCCTTGCGGTCGACAGCTGCGCGCCAACCGGCCAACCCGACGAGGCACAGAGCGCTCGGTCTGAGCCGGCGGCACAACCGCTCCATCCGCCTGATCCCGGCTTCGTACTCCGAGGTCGTGAGCACGTCGGCTCGGGCGGTGGCTCGCTTCACCAGGTCAGTCATCCCGATCGCGTGATCTCGCAGGAGGCGGCGGGTGTCCCGGTCGACTGCCGCGAGCCCGGCGCTGCGCAGGGCGGGCCAGAACCGGTTCCCGGGCCGAGCGAAGGCAACGCCCGCGTCTGCGGAGTAGACGCTCGGGTTGAGGCCGCAGCACAGCAACCGCATGTTCCCGCCGACGGTGTCGGCCAGAGTGCGCGTGCGCGTGGCGGTCACCTCGATGCGACGTATCGCCCCATCTCCCGGCGTTGTGATGTGATCGACGTGGAACCCTGCGCCGACGAGCAGGTCGACCACGACGTCGGTCTGCCACCAGGTGAAGAAGCGACCCGGGAAGTCGTCGTCGCTGATCATCGTTCCCGTTCCCTCGAACACCGAGAGGTCGAGCCGGCCGCCGACGACCATGACGTCATGGAGCTCGGCCAACGCCATCGGCAACCGGTCCGCCGAGATGTGCTGGTGGGCCTTGCTCGCCCACACCCCAGCGAACACCGTCCGGCGGAACGGCAGCAGTTCGAGGTCGCATTGCACCCGAAGCGCGTCCGGAGCGACGCGGCCGACCTGACCGAGCATGGCGGCGGCCGCGTCTGCAGCGACGACCGGCGCTCCCAGGTATGCCAAGTGGTGGCCGGGCCCGCACCCGAGATCCAGGCGCAGAACACCGTCCGGTACAGCCGCTGCGAACGCACTGGGTCGCGTCGCATCGTGCACCGGGCGAGCGGCGGCGTACTCGCTGGCGAACTGCTCGTACACCTCGACGGTTCGACGATCCACCGAGCGTGCGGTCAGCCGGTCCCGCCGCCGTCGAACCGGGCCTGCAGGCGGCGCATCCCGGCCAGCCAGCGGTCGGGGTCGGTGGCCTTGCGGCGCACGTACTCCGCCACCTCGGGATGGGGCAGGATCAGGAACTGTTCGGCGCCGAGGCCGCTGACCACGGCCTCGGCCACGTCTGATGGCTCGATCACACCTTGGGCGGCCACGGTGTCTGTGGCGCCGCCGAGACCCGATAGCAGCAGATCGGTCCGGACGCCCTGGGGGCACAGGCAGCTCACCTTGATACCCCGATCGCCATAGGTGATCGAGAGCCACTCGGCGAGCGCCACGGCGGCGTGCTTAGTGACGGTGTAGGGCGCATCGCCGATGTTGGCCAAGAGCCCGGCGGCGGACGCAGTCGACAACAGGTAGCCCTCTCCTCTGGAGAGCATCGACGGCAGCACCGCCTGCGCGGCGTTGACATGCGCCATCACGTTGACGTCCCAGATCCTCTGCCACACGTCCGCCGGCGCATCGACCCCCTGATTGGTGCCGATGCCGGCGTTGGAGACGAACAGATCGATCGGCCCGAACCGTTCCTCGGTCCGGGCCACGACGTCGCCGACGTCTGCGGGGTCCGACACGTCCGCAGCCAGATCGAACGTCACCGGGCCCAGTCGTTCAGCGGCGGCGCTGCAATCGGCGGGGTCGAGATCGACAAGGGTGATTCCTCGCGCTCCCTCGGACACGAACCGCTCGGCCAAGGCGAACCCGATCCCCTTCGCAGCACCGGTGACCACCACTACCTTGTCGTTCAGCTCCATTGCGCCGATCGTAGGGACCGGATGACCATCCCGACAGCGGTGGTCACGCGACGGCACCGGTCGCGGCGACGAGCGTTGCATCGACGACCTGACGGCGGTCGGGACCCCAGGGCAACGGCATGAGCACCGGGACATCCACTCCTGCATCGGCGTAGGCGTGCATCGTCGCCCGGACATGGGCGGCGTCGCCCATGACATCGATGCCGTCCACCATGCGGTCCGACACCGCGGCGAGTGCTCCTTCGCGGTCTCCAGCTGCGTGACGGGCGCGGATCTCAGCCACCTCGTCTGCGTAACCGGCACGCTCGAAGTTCGCGGCATAAGCGTCGACCACCGCGTAGGAGAACAGGTCCCGTCGGGCGAGGTCGACGCCATCGGCTCGTTCGCAGACGCCGGCGTGCACGTAGGCGTACACCGCAGCGTCTCCACCAGATCTGATCTGGTCGACCGACCACCGGACGTGCGAGGCCGGCAGGTAGTTCAGGAGCACTCCGTCGGCCACCTCACCGGCCAGCCGCAGCATGCCCGGGTTGAGCGCACCGACCACGACCTCGGGCCGACGCTCGTCCAGCCTCACTGCGAGCCGAAAGCCGCGCACATCGTAGAAGTCACCCTGGAACGTGACCTTCTCCCCGCTCAGGCATTCCTTCACCAGCGTGACGTATTCCCGGACCCGCGCCAGGGGACGGTCGCCGTAGGGCGCACCATGCCACCGTTCGGTCACCACCGGCGACGAGATGCCGATCCCGATCAGGACCCGTCGTTCTGGAGCTAGTGCCTGCAGGGTTGCGGCGCCCATCGCCACGATCATCGGGGTGCGGAGCTGCAGAGCCAGCACGCCCGTGCCCAGATCCAGCGTCGGGGCAGCTTCACCGGCTGCGGCCAGGAGCGAGAACGCCTCAGGTCCGGTGGTCTCTGCGGTCCAAAAGGACCGGTAGCCGAGTGCCTCGGCACGACGAGCGGTGTCGACCGCAGCCTTCGGCCCCATGCCCATCAAACTGGCGAACGTGACCCCGAGCCGTTCGACCCCCATCAGTAACTGCCCGAGACCTTGAGCGTGTAGAGGCGTTCGCTGCGGTCCGAACCGATGGAGCTGATCCGGGCCATGAGCGTTTCCCCGTCGTCGGTTCCGCAGTTGGGGTCCTCGATGTAAACGCGCCCAGGCCCACGGTCGGAGCTCGCCACCCCGAAGTCGGCGAGGAGTGGGCGATCGTCGGCATCGAACAACACGTTGGCCGGCTTGATGTCGCGGTGGACGATCCCCTGGCGATGAGCGGCGGCGAGTGCCGCGAGGAGGCTGGCGGCCAGCCGGTGGACATCGGCGGACGAAAGCGGGCCGTGCTCGTTGATGCGGGTCGCCAGGTTGCCGCCGGGCAGGTAGTCCATGACGAGCACGATGTCGTCGTCCTCCTCGTGCACCTCGCGGAACCCGACGATGCCCGGATGATCGAGTGCGGCGAGCACGTCCGCTTCTCGCTCGATGCGTCGGCGCGCGCGGGCGACCTCCTCAGGCGTCCCGTGCAGCGGCAGGTGTTTCAGCGCCACCTCGGTGCCGTCGGCGCAGAGGGCAAGATCGACGACTCCCATGCCACCGCGACCGAGGCGTCGCACGACGTCACAGATCACCGACTGCGGCACCATGTCAGGCTACGGGTCCGTGACCGTCTCCGTGAACGGGCTGTGAACTCCGCGGCTGCCGCATGACACGGGATGGATCTGGATAGGGTATGCCCGTGACCGAGACGCGATCCCCCGATGTGATCCGAGAGGCATTGGCCGTCATAGATCGTGGCCTCGGTGACGTGCAGCACAGAGAGCTCGTATCCACCGACGAGGTGGCCGACCTGCTGCTGGACCTCAGATTGCTGCTGGTGACTGCCTCCGAACCGGTCCCCGCGATCCCGGCTGGCTGAACCCCGCCTCGCTCGGCCTGCTCGAGCGGCGACGGGCGGGCGCTCACGCAGCGGCGTCGATCAGCTCCCTGAAGCTCGCCTCCATGCACAGGCGGAGGCGTCCGGGTTCGGCGACAGCGACGGGGTCGATGTGCAACCCCATGTCGAGCATGCCTCGGTAGGACATCGTCGTCAGGTTGAACGCCGTCCCGGCGATCGGCCCCATCGGGTAGTTCCCTTCGAGCTTCGCCCCGGCGATGAAGAGATCGAAGGGCGCAGCCTTCACATTTGACGTCGCGAAATCGATCGTCTCCACCTGCTGGCGGGCGATCCGTATCAGCACGGAGGTGGGCAGGACGTTGACCACACCGGCCAACGCAGCGGTGACGCCGACTGCGCGTTCGCGCTTGGTGGTCGCCAGCCGCTCGTGCACCGCGGCGAACCGAGCCATTGGATCGGGGTCCGTCGGCACGAGCGATCGGGTCACCGAGAAGGCGTTGCCCCCCGCCGAACGGTCGGTCCGGGTGCTCACCGGCATCGAGATGCGGAGCTCGTCCACGTCTGCACCCAGCTGGCGGTGGTAGGCGCCGGCTGCCCCGGCCGCGCCGGCCACGAAGAAGTCGTTCACACTGCCGCCGAGGACCTTGGCCGCCCTGTGTGCGTCGTCGAGTGGCACCTGCAGGATCTCGAAGTGTCGACGGAGGGAACGGTCCCGCCACAGCGGCGATCGACGGTCGTCGTTGACCGACAGTTGGCGGACGACGGATTGGACAGTGGCGATCGCCTCAGCGGGCAGGGCAGCAACGCGAGTCGGGTGGCGCGCCAAGGACAGGGTGTCGTCGACGGCGCGGCGCGCGAGACCAGCCTGCCGGCGCAGGTTGTGGGTGAGCGTGTCGTACGCCGTGTCCAACATCGTTCGCCCATGTGCCGGCGGGCCGGTCAGCCCGGCGCCTGAGACCGATTCGTCGATCAAGGCAGGCTCCGGAGCGTCGCGCTCCATGTCGATGAACTCCACCGACATGCGGACGCCGCCCTCTCCGTCGGTGATCGTGTGGTGCATCTTCTGCACCATGGCAGCGCGTCCGTCCGCCAACCCCTCGATGATGTGGAACTCCCAGAGCGGCCGGGTGCGATCGAAGGGCTGGGCGGCGAGCGAGGCAGCGAGATCGAGCAGTTCCCGCTCAGTGCCTTCCCCGGGGATCGCTATCCGCCGAACGTGGTAGTCGATGTCGAAATCCGGGTCGTCTTGCCAAGCCGGCGGAGCGAGCCGGCCGAACGCCGGCGCGACACGCTGGCGGAGGCGAGGTACGACTCGCGCTGCACGTTGCAGGCGGAGTCGAAGCCGATCGACGTCGAGCGGACGATCGAAGACTGTGAGGTTCGCGAACGCTGCGCTGAGATGCGGGTCCTTCTCGAGGTTCCACATCAGCGCCTCGACGTCCGACATCCGTTCCAAGGGAGGTGACGGTTCGGCCATGGCCGCCGACCTTAGGTTGTTCAGCGCGACAGCGTTGTGTGCTTGAACTCGTTCAGCTCGGGAAACGTGTCGAGCATGTCGACGATCCGCGAAACGGTGCGACGGCCGAGCTCGAGGTCGCCCTCCGGTCGATGCATGAACCGGACGAACGCCGCCCGATCATCCACGATGAAGGTGGGCACACCCCACACGTCATGGCCCTTGACGACCTCGCTGTGTTCCCTCCGGACCGTCTCGAGCGCCTCCCCCGAGGCGATGGTGGCGAACACCGTGTCCGCGTCGACGCCCTGGTCCAGGAGGACCTTGCGGAGCAGCGACTCGTCGCGGATGTCGCGACCCTCGTCGTGACGAAGTGCGAAGAGAGCGAGATGCACAGCCCGAAACGCCTCCGGGAACATGTCGCGCACAACCGTGCCCACCCGGAGGGCGAGCAGGCCGCTGTCATCACCGGGCCGGTCCCAGATCGGGAGCTGGCCGTCCTCGACGTGGACCTGGCCGAGAGAGAACGGGACGAATCGCACGTCCCAATCGGCACCACCTCGGAGCCCGGCGAGCACATGCTCATGAGCGTTTCGGGCGAATGGGCAGCGGTAGTCCCAGGTGACGGCAAAGGAGGTCATGTGGGCTACAACCCCTGTATGGCGTCGCCCATTCCTAAGGCGGCCCGCCGAGCGGCCAGACCCGCCTGGCCAGGCCGGCGAGCAGGGCGCCGAGCAGCGCACCAGCCACCACGTCGGAGGCATGGTGGATCCGCACGTGGATGCGGCTGGTCGCCACGAAGATGGCGACTACGTAGTACAGGGGCCAGAGCGGATCGCCGTCGCTGAGGACGCCGGCCGCCGTGAAGGCCGCGCTTGCGTGGCCACTCGGGAAGCTGCTGGTACGCGGGGTGCGAAGGCGGTGCGGCCGGACGGTCTCGTGGATCGGGCGATCGCGGTTGACCAGTCGTTTGATGCCCTGGTTCACGAGCAGCGACTCGCCCAGCAGGATCGTGGCAAGGCGAATCGCGGCATCGGCGTCCCGATCGGACCGCAACCCCCGAGCGGTTCCGATCAGGTGCCAGATCAGGCTGTAGTCACCGAGCTCGGAGGCGAGGTAATAGGCGCGGTCGAGCATGGCGTGACCGCGAATGTGGTCGAAGGCGGTGTCGACGCAGCGATCGAATGCGTTGGCGCGCTGAAGCCTGCTCAGGAGGTCCATGGACGAGTTGGGTCAGAGGACCGCCATCGTGGGTTCAGCCAGCAGCACCGGGTCACTCGGCGCTGAGCGGTCGGTGAAGGCCGGGCATTGTTCCTGGAACGAACACCACGCACAGAGCGGGCCCGGCCTAGGCCGGAAGTCCTCTCGTTCGCAGGCCAGTTCGACTGCGGACCAGATCGCCGCCACCTTCGTCCGCAGCCCGCGGGTCGATTGGTCGGTCGGCACGGTGATGATCGCCATCGGATCGGCCAGATACAGCAGCTGGACCTTTGCCGGGCGCCGACCGAAGAGCTCCTCACACAGGAACGAGTAGAAGTGAACGCCCCCGAGCCGGCCTTGCTCGTAACGTTCGGTCGGCGCCCGGCCTGTCTTGTAATCGGTGACCACCAACTCGCCGTCGCGGTCGAGCTCCAGACGGTCGATGATGCCGCGCAGACGCAGGTCACCGATCCGGGCCTCGAGCATCAGCTCGATGCCGATCGGGGTGATCCCCGTCGGGTCCTCGAGCTCGAAGTACTGCCGCACCAGGTGCTCGGCTTCTGCCAGGAACCTCTCCTCGCCTTCGGCGTCGAGCATCAAGCCGGTGAACTCAGGTTCGGAGCGCAGCTCCACAACTGCGCGATCGAGGCACGCCAGAGCTGCGTCAATGGTGCGGCCGGCATTCGGCAGGCCGAAGAGGTGCTGCAGCGCAAGGTGCACGAGCGTGCCGCGTGTGGCAGGGATCGAGGGCTGCTCGGGCAGCCGGTCGATTGCCGAGAACCGGAACGCCAGCGCGCAGTCCTTGAACGAGGCCACCTTCGACGGTGAGAGCGTGGCGGGCAGTTGCAACGGCATGAGGCAACTGTACGCAGGGGGACTGACAGTTCTGGGGAGGTTCGTGCGCAACCCACCAGCGAGATTGGTGCGTTCGAGCCGTCGTGGTCGGTATGGGCGCGCCGGCCTCGGGGCGACCTGACGGCTGGCAGATGGTCGCCCATCACGGGTCCTCGGCGGTCGAACAGGGCTGATCACCCAAGCACAGGAGGCGACCCCGTAGGATTGCGGAAGCACCATGGCCCAGATCGCCCGACTCGACTCCAGCCTCGAACCCAGCGAGCCGCCAGTTGACGGACGCACAGCGCGGGCTGTCCGGACCCGCGACGCGATAGTCGACGCGTGCATCGCCCTCGTCGACGGTGGGGACCTGCGCCCGACCGCGCCGCGCATCGCGGCACGGGCCGGTGTGTCGGTGCGGTCGGTGTTCCAGCACTTCGACGACTTGGAGACGCTGTTCTCCGCAGTCGGCGATCGAGTTGTGAAACGCTTGGCCCGACTGATCGTGCCCATCGATCCTGCGCTTGCGCTCGAGGACCGGATCAAGAGCCTGGTGAACCAGCGGGCGCTCCTCCTCGAAGTCGTCACGCCGATGCGCCGGGCGGCCTCAGTTCACTCCGTGGGTTCAGCGGAGATCAGCCGCATGTTCGAGATGGGTCATCACTTCCTCCGCCAGCAGGTGCTAGCGGTCTTCGCCCCGGAGCTGCAACGGGCCGGAGAAGTCGCCGGCGATCTCCTCGACAGCCTGGACGTGACGCTGGCCTGGTCGACCTGGGAGACACTCCGGTTGCTCGGGCGTCGAACCGAGGCGGAGGCTCGACGGGTCCAGGAGTGGATGGTTCGCGCGGCGCTCAGTGCGGCAATCGAGCAGCCGATACGGACTGTATGAGGTCGTCTAGATGTCGTTGACCGGCAAGGATCCCTTCCGGCGGCGTACGGCAACTGTGCGGAACCTGGCCCCGTGGCTCGCCGAGCTGATCCGTCTGTTCCCCGACATGGTCCGGAGCTACCTGCCCTTCGCCCCGATCGATCCGCGGTCGCGCGAACGGGTGGTACTCGCGGTCACCGAGATCAACGGGTGCAGGTACAGCGCCTGGGTGCACGGAGGCTGGCAGGCGTATCTCGGCGCTACGGATCCGGCTGACGCCGACGAAGCACTGCTCGCGTTCGCCCGGGCCTGCGCCGAAGCCGGCCGTCCGGTGGATCCAGGTGTCCTCGGTGCGGCCCTGCCGCCAGCGGCGGTGCGGGCAGTGCGGGCGACAGTCGCCCAGATCGAGGTGGCGAACCTCGTCGGCAACACTGCCGAAGGACTTGTCGCCCGGGCGACCGGCGAACGTCCCAGAGCACCGCTCAGCGCAGCTCGCGAACTGGTCACCGTCGGACTGGCGCTCCCGGTCGCCATCCCGATCGCGGCCATCAGCGGTGCCATGCGGCTGGCCCACCGGTGGGCGCCTCCGGTACCGACCGTCGAGATGTCTGCTGTCGACGATGCAAACCTCCTGGTCCACCTGCTCGCCGAAGCGATCCCCTCGTACCTCGGGAATGCGGCGATCCGAGCCGCCGTCCTGGGTCTGCCGTTCACCGTGTCCATCGGGCTGCGGTCGGGCCGCACGTCAGCGACGCTGCGGATCGGCCGCGGGTCGGTCTCGGTGGCCAACGGCATCCAGGACGACGCCTTGGTCTTGATCGACGGCGATGTCGAGCCGCTCTTGCGAGCGGCCAGCGTGGCCATCGTCTCCGAGCTTCGAGCGATTCGCATCCGCCCGTCCTGAACCGCAGCTGCCGGGCCCGTGACCAGTTGAGCTACCCCTGCTTCAGCTCGAGGTACTCCTTGCGCGCCCGGGTGTGACCGTTTGCCCCGTGGCCGAGCATCCCGCCGGTGCGGGCCTTCTTCACCGCATCTTCGAGCTTGTCGAGCAGACCTTCGAGGTCGTCTTCGGGACCACCCTTCTCGGCCTCGTCGAGCGCTTTGTGGATGTGTTCGAAGTGTCGGCGCACCTGGCCGTACTCGTCGTCGAGCCGCTTGCGGGCTTCCTCCAGGCTCTTGGCCATCGATCGTCTCCCGTTCATCGCCGGATGAGCTCTGCGGATCCTCGCGCGAACCCTCCGTTCCTTTCGGCGATGCGAGGTAGGTTCCAAGGTCAACGCCAGGATCGGCTGCGACGAGGGGACGTACATGAGCCAGCAGGTGGTCGACTCGCAACCCGCATCCTCGGTCAGCGGCGACGAAACGGGCGGTGAGGTGCGC
The DNA here is from genome assembly GCA_038253965.1 of Acidimicrobiales bacterium. Taxonomy (GTDB): domain Bacteria; phylum Actinomycetota; class Acidimicrobiia; order Acidimicrobiales; family Iamiaceae; genus JBBSGQ01. The sequence goes on from JBBSGQ010000024.1 coordinate 9,743, forward strand.
CCCGAGATCCGAGCCTGGTTGACCGACAACTGGGATCCGGACCTGACGGTCGGCGCATGGTGGGAGCGCTTGGCCGAGGCCGGATGGTCGGTGCCGATGTGGCCCACCGAATGGCACGGTCGTGGACTGGCTCGTGACGATGCGAACGGCGTGATGGCCGAGATCGCAGCGGCCGGTGCTCTAGGGCCGCCCGGCGGCCTCGGCATGCTCTTGGCGGGACCGACGATCATCGCTCACGGCACCGACGAGCAACGCAAGCGATACCTGTGGCCGATCATCACCGGCAAAGAAGCGTGGTGCCAGCTGTTCAGCGAACCCGAGGCGGGCAGCGACCTGGCCGGCCTGCGTTGCGCAGCGGTGCAGGACGGCGAGGAATGGCTGGTCAACGGTCAGAAGGTGTGGACCTCGGGTGCCCAGATCGCGGACCTCGGGATGCTGATGGCCCGCACCGATCCCGACGTGCCCAAACATCGCGGCATCTCCTACTTCGCCATCGACATGCACCAGCCCGGCATCGACATCCGACCGTTGCGCGAGATGACCGGCAGAGCGCTCTTCAACGAAGTCTTCCTGACCGACGCGCGGGTGTCCGATGGCGCGCTCATCGGTGAGCGCAACGGGGGTTGGGCGGTCGGCAACACGACGCTCATGTTCGAACGGGCAGGCCTCGGCGCTGGCGGTGGCGGAGCAGCATCTGCGGCGAGTGCCGGGACGATGATGGGCCACCTCGACAAGCGGGCTGGTGATTTCACCGGTCGGCGAGCGTCCGGCACGGCCGGGGGCATCAGCGGTCTCGGGCTCGGCATGGTGACCGAGACGGCACGGTCGAGCGGAGCGTCGGCCGATCCCGTGCTGCGTCAGGAGCTCATGCGACTGCACACGATGCAGCAGATCGCGAGGTACAACAACCTGCGGCTCAAGGCCGCGAAGGAAGCCGGCCAGGACATCCCGGGGTTGGCGAACCTGTCCAAGCTGATCATGAGCCGGATGATGCGCCTTGCACGCGACCTCGGACCCCGCATCCTCGGTCCAGCCGGTCAACTGGTCGGGAACGACGCGCCGGCCGGTGGGATGCTCGCAGAGCTCACCCTCTTCGCGCCGGCCGTGTCGATCTACGGCGGTAGTGACGAGGTGCAGCACAACATCATCGGCGAACGCGTGCTCGGGCTGCCGTCCGAGCCTCGCACTGACAAGTTGGTGCCGTTCAAGGATCTGCGCCGCAGCGGCTCGGACTGATGGGCATCGCCGCATCCCGTCAGTCCGATCCCGCACTTGTCGAAATCGCGGTGCAGGCGCTCCTCGATCCGGTGCTCGAGCCCATAGTGGAGATGGTCATCACCGCTGACGACACCGGCTTCGACGCGCGTACCGTCGACGGGCGTGTCCGCTTCACCCGTGAGCACGCCGGCGGCGACGGTCACGGCTGGTCGTTCACCGACACCGTGGTCGAGGGGCGCAACCCGCTCGCGCGGCAGGCTACCGACCTGTTCTCGCCACTGGCCGACGAGCGAACGGTCCCCTGGCCCGATCGCACCCAGACCAGCTACCCGTTTGCCCACGAGATGATCGCCCAGATCTTCGACGACCCGGCTGCACCCGACGTCATCTGCCTGCACACGTCGGCCCACAACTGGGAGGACCAGGGAGGAGAGCGGGGCGAGCATGGGTCGCTCGGCGTCGTCCAGGCCAGGGCCCCGTTCATCCTGGCCGGTGCGGGCGTCCGGCCGCTCGGCCTGGTGCCGCGCGCCTGCCGCCTCGTGGACGTCGCGCCAACCGTGCTCGCGCTCATGGGCGGTGCTCCGCATCCCGAGGGCGTCGGTCTGAACGGGAACCGCCGACCGGATGCGCTCCTTCGGCGCCAGGACGGCGAGGTCCTGCTCGACCTCCTGGACCCGACGACCCGTCCCGACCACGTCATCGGCTTCCTGTTCGACGGGTGCAACCCCAACGTCCTGTACGACGCGGTGGCCGCCGGTGAAGCGCCGAACGTCGCTCGACTGATCGGCATGGGCGCAGCGTTCGAGCACGGCGCGATGTCGTCGATGCCGACCGTGACGCTTGCCAACCACACGTCGATCCTCACGGGGTCGCACCCGGGCCACCACGGCATCTTGAACAACGCCTGGTACGACCGTGCCAATGACCGACAGATCATCACGAACTCGCCTGACACCTGGCCCTGGTCCATGGCGACCCTGTCTCCCGATGTCGAGACCATGTATCAGGCGGTGAAGCGCACCTGGCCCGACGCGTTCACCCTGGCCGCGAACGAGCCTTGCGACACGGGCGCCGACTTCGGCACGTTTCATCTCTTGCGCGGTGGCACCTTGCCGGTTCGACCGCCCAGGGCTGAGGATCTGCCGTTCGCCACCGAGCGATTCGTCCGACCCGAGAAGTCCTACTCCACGGCGTCGCGTGTCGATCACGTCGGCCTCGAGATGGCGCTCGGCGTGTGGGGCGACGGGTACCAGGGAACTTCATACCCACTCCCTCGTTTCAGCTGGGTGAACTTCTCGTTGACCGACGCGGCGTTCCATCGCGGTGGCCCTTACTCCGAGATCGCCCGAGCCAGCATCCACGACACCGACGCGCGATTGGGTGAGGTGTTGGCGGCCGTCGAGCGGCGGGGGGTGTTCGACAGCACAGCGTTCTTCCTGGTGGCAGATCACGGCATGGAGGAATCGAACCCGGAGGTCACCGGCGACTGGGGCTCTGCCCTCGACGCCACCGGCATCCCCTATCGGGACGAGGCCTACATGTGGATCTACACCGGGGTGACCTGAGCCGCTGCTTCGACCTCGCTGTCGAACCGACACAGATCGTGCCAGAAGGCGGCACATGGAGGCGCGTCAGCGGGGAACGGTCCGCACTGTTCCCCCGCGGCGGGCATCGCCCGCTCCGACCCAGGGGATGTGGCCGCCCGCCGGAGCGACGGCATGGACCCCGCCGAAGTACAGGCTGCGACCCGGCCAGACGTTGACCGGCGCGAGGGCGCGAAGCGCAGAGACGACTGCGTCGTCGAACCCCGGCTCGATCTCCAAGTGGTCGGTGTCCCAATGAAGACGCGGTGCATCAATCGCAGAGGACAGCTCGAGGTCATGATCGATCACGCCGATCAGCACCTGGAGGATGGCGCTGCGGATCCGCTTGCTCCCACCGCTGCCGAGGACCAGTTCGGGGCGGTCGTCGGCCCCGAGCACGACGGTCGGAGACATCATCGAGGACACTCGTGTTCCCGCCGGCGCAGCATGAAAGCCGTCGGGATGCAGGTCGTCCTCGCCGAGCATGTTGTTGAGCAGGATGCCCGTGCCCGGGACGACGTCGCCCGAGCACTCGCCGTTGGATGTGGTCATCGCCGCCTCGTTGCCTTCCGCGTCGGCGATGCTCACATGGGTCGTTCCGCGCGTGGCCCGCGGCCGGTCAGCGAGGCGGTGGTTGTCCACGTCGGCCATGAGTCGGGCCAACCGGACGGCGAGCTCAGGCGAGCCGTTGGGCGGAGGTGCACCGGCATCATCGAGCCAGGACAGGGCGAGAGCCAACAGCGCTCCGCCGAACGAAGGGGGCGGATTGGTGAGGACCGTGCGGCGGCGGTAGCCGACCGCCAGCGGTTCGCGTTCGACGACTCGATAGGCAGCAAGGTCCTCCACGGTCACCCGTCCTCCGCCTGCGCTTCCACCGTTGCCTCGCATCTGGGCCGCAAGACCTTCGGCTGTCGCTCCCTCGTAGAGGGTTGCCGTCGCGTCGGTACCGAGGCGCTCCAGGAAGGCGGCGAGGTCTATGTTCCGCAGCGTGTCGCCTGTGGTGAGGAGACGGCCCGCGGGCGCGAAGATCCGCCGCGCTTCGGGAGTGCGCAGGAGGATCGGAGCGAGCAGAGCGAAGTCCATCGCTTGGGTCGAAGGGATCATCACTCCCGTTCTGGCGTATCTCACCGCCGGTGCGACTATCTCGCTCAGCGGCAGGCGACCGAGGCGCCGGTGGACATGCAGGTAACCGGCCAGGTTCCCCGGCACGGCCACTGATCCGAGGCCGCAGTGAAACGTCTGGTTAGCCGCGGCGAAGTGGACGGTGACCGGCTCGAAGTGTGAGACGAGCTCACCGGCCGGGCGGCCACGCCCCGGTGTGTCGACGAAGAAGTCGAACAGCGTCCGCTCGCCGTCCGGGCGATGAGCGAGCAGGAAGCCGCCGCCCGCCAGGCTCGTGAAGCCAGGCTCGCAATGAGAGCTCGCGAACCCGGCCGCGATCGCCGCGTCGAACGCGTTGCCTCCGGCGCCCAGTACCTCGGCGGCGGCTTCAGCCACCTGCTCGTGCCCGGCGGCGACGATCCCATCGGTCACGGCCGCTCAGCGTAGGAGGCGGTGCGCCGTGCACCCGCTCCTAGGCCGCCTGGGCTCGGCGCGCTGGTGCTGCTGACGTCGGCATTGGCGCACCGACCTCGGGCGGGCCTGGGTGACCTTGGTGCGCTGGTGCTGCTGAGGTCGGCTTTGGCGCACCGACCTCGAGCGGGGCGACATGGCTGCACCTGGTGCGCCCACCAGTACCGGCACCGGCCCCACCTGCACACGCGAGATCGGCCCGCCCTTAGGGTGAGCACATGACCGCGCCATCGGAACGTTCGCGCCTTGGGCTAGCAGCCTTCATGACCGGGGCTGGGGTGACGCACTTCGTCGTCCCTGGCTTCTACGAGCGGATCGTGCCGAGGTGGATCGGCCACGAGAAAGCTGTGGTGCGCTACAGCGGCATCGCCGAACTGCTGTGTGGGGCCCTCGTCGCCGTGCCGCGGACGAAGCGTTTGGGTGCCTGGTTCACCGTGATCGTCCTGCTCGTGGTGTACCCGGCGAACATCCAGATGGCAGCGGAGGCGGGAAAGCCGGGCAACGCCGAAGAGTGGTTGGCGTGGCTGCGCCTCCCGCTCCAGTTACCGATGGTTCGCTGGGCCCACCGTCACGCCCGCTGACCGTCGCCGACGGGACTGTCGGCGAACGCGAGATCGAACAAGCTTTCACTGCTGGGCGCGACGATCGCGGAGGGGGTTGGGCTGAAGAGCGCGATCTCGCGGTTGCTGAGCTCGAGGAGGTCGTCGACGATCGCCGCCAGCCGGTCGACCTCACAGCGCAACTCGTGTCGAGTGCCGGTGGCCGTGTGGTCAAGGCTGCTGGCGAGCAGGCGGATACGGGCAAGCGGTTCGCCGAGGTCATGCGACACCCAGGTGATCAACTGGCCTCGGGACGCTTCGAGAGCGCGCTGCCGGCGGGTTGCCTGCTCGAGCCGAGCCCGGACGTCGCGGAGCTCCTCAGCGAGGTTTGCGAGCTCGGGTGGCCCGGCCACCTGTGTCGTCACCGATTCCGTTCGTGGCTTCCCGGTCTCGATCTGCTGCACCAAGGTGCCGAGGGTGGCCAGGCTGCGGTCCAACCGATCGGTGAGGGTCAGCGCAGCCAGGACGCCGACCGTGCCGGCAGCAACGAGCAGAACAGTGATGGCCGCCGTGTCGTGCTTCGACAGGAACATCGCCCGCGCCCCGGCCAATGCTCCGATCCCGACTCCGACAAGGGAACCTATGGCGACTGCGGCGAGCTGCGTGCGCAGGGGCCGGGTGGCCAGGGCCCGGCCGACGAGGCCAGCCAGTGCTGCGGCCAGAACTGCGGTACCGCCGGCCAGCCCGATCAAACCCGCGGTATCGGGCCCGTCGGTGCCGGCGGCCCGGGCGATGGCGATCGCTGAGCCGAAGCCGATCACTGCGATCGCCACGCGCGGGAGGCGGGTCGTCAGGCTCCGAGCCAGTCGTTGATGCACCACCGAAGCGTACGGTGTTCACCCGCTTTCGGTCGACCGGTCGATAGTGTCCCACGATGCATCTCATGGTCATGGCCAAGGAGCCGGTCGCCGGCAAGGTCAAGACGAGGCTCTGCCCGCCGTGCTCGCCGACCGAGGCTGCTGATGTGGCCGAGGCGGCGTTGGCCGACACCTTGGAGGCAGTCGCCGGTTGCAATGCCGACCGCCGGATCCTCGCGCTGGCCGGCCGCCCTGGCGCATGGCTTCCCGAGGGCTTCGAGGTGATCGATCAGCGCGGCGGGGACCTCGCCAGCCGGCTCGGCAACGCCTGGTCCGACGCCGGCGCCCCGGGCTTCCAGATCGGGATGGACACTCCCCAGGTCAGCGCGTCGATGCTCGACACGGCACTCCACCACGTGGGTAGCCGTACAGGGGCGATCCTCGGGCGGGCGCCCGACGGCGGCTGGTGGGGCGTTGGCTTCCAGAAGTCACCAGGAGGCGTCTTCGACGGTGTGGCGATGAGTCGCTCCGACACCGCCGACCAGCAGGTCGCCCGATGCGAAGAACTTGGCCTCGCCGTGCATGAGCTGACCGAACTCCGTGACGTGGACACGTGGGAGGACGCGCTGGCCGTCGCCGGTGATGCTCCCGATTCACGGTTCGCCGGCCTTGTCCGCTCGATCACCTTGGCCGCCAGAGGAGGCTTGCCACGTTGACTCATCGGGCTGCCATGCCCTCGGACGACAGTTCGGCGCCCCACGGTGCCGCGTGCCTGCGCTCCGATACCGGGGAGGTGCTGTCGTTGCGGATCGACAGCTGGATCGGCGAAGCGACAGCAGCCGAGCGCGAGCTGTTGATCTCGGCGCCCGCTCCCGTGCTCGACGTCGGCTGCGGTCCGGGCCGAGCTGTCGTCGCGTTGGCCGAGGAGGGCACCCCGGCCATGGGCGTCGACGCAGCTCCGAACCCGGTGAGGATGGCTCGCGAGCGTGGCGCTCCTGTGTTGGAACGGTCGATCTTCGATCCGCTTCCGGCGACAGGGCGTTGGGGGAGCGCGATCCTGTTGGACGGCAACATCGGTATCGGCGGCGATCCCCGCGCGCTCCTGAGACGCCTGGCCGAGCTCCTGCGCCCGGGTGGGCTCGTGCTGGCCGAGGTACAGCCGCCGGGAAGCGCGCTGCGGCGCCTCCGAGTCCGGATCGAGCGCGACGGGCAGTTCAGTCAGTGGTTCAGGTGGTCGCTGGTAGGCGCTGCGGATCTGGCCGATCTCGCCGTGCCCTGGTTTCAGCCATCTCATGTGTCATGCATCGACCAACGCTGGTTCGCCCGCCTCGTCCGCATCTGAGGCGCGTGCGTCAGCGGCTGCGGAGCTTGGACAGCAGGCGCAACAGCTCGAGGTACAACCAAACAAGGGTCACCAGCAGACCGAACGCTGCATACCACTCCATGTAGCGAGGCGCACCGTCCGTCACACCCCGGTCGATGAAGTCGAAGTCGAGCAGCAGGTTGAACGCAGCGATCCCCACC
>JBBSGQ010000025.1:0-16787 GCA_038253965.1 Acidimicrobiales bacterium
GCCCGTGCGGCCGACCTCGCGCTCTGGTACCAGGCCCTGCTGCACAACCCCGGAGACCTGTGGGACGAGAAGGTTCTGGCCGACGCGACGGGCACGATCCGGTGCACGCTCCCCGATCCGATGACCGGCGTGGCATCGAACCGGAGCCTGGGCCTCGTCGTCGCCGGTGAGGACGGGCTGTCACACATGCGCTCGAACCTCGGCCGTACCATCTCGGCGCACGCCTTTGGTCATGCAGGCGCAGGGGGCCAGATCGCGTGGGCCGATCCGGCGAGCGGCCTGTCGTTCGCCTATGTGACGAACGGGCTCGACCGGAACGTGTTGCGGGAAGGCCGGCGCGCGGTGGCCCTGTCGAGCCGAGCGGCGCTCTGTCTCGCCGACGCCTGAGCGCACGCGCCAATAGGCGTCCGCCTCGCGAATGCTCATCGCCTGACGGCGCCGAGAAGGGCAACGAAGCTGTGCTCGTCCGCTCATGCTCGCCTTCGGCGAGCGGGCCGCTCAGGCCACGGCCCCCCGCCTATCGGCGCGGCGAGCCGTCCGCAAGATCTGACGGGTCGTCATATGCTCCGCCGGATGGTGCTCCGCCGGTGACCCCTCGATGACGTACAACCTGGCCGACCTGTTCGAGCGGGTGGTCGACGCGGTGCCCGATCGCGAAGCGTTCGTGGTGGGGTCGCGGCGACTCACATACCGCGAGCTCGACGAACGAGCGAACCGACTGGCGCACGTGCTGGCCGATCGAGGCGTCGGCCCCGGCGACCGCGTGGGGCTCCAGCTGGTGAACGGCTCGGAGTACCTGGAAGGCATGATCGCGGCGTTCAAGCTCCGGGCCGTACCGATCAACGTCAACTACCGCTACGTCGAGGGTGAGCTCGAGCACCTCTTCTCCGACGCCGGTCTGGTCGCTCTCATCCTGCATGCGTCGTTCGCCGAGCGGGTCGCTGCGGCGGTCGGCAACCTGGCGGACCTTCGCACGTTCCTGGTGGTGGCGGATGGAAGCGACGCGAGTGTTGTCGCAGACGCGATCGATTACGACACCGCAGTGGCCGGAGCCTCGGACGCCTGCGACTTCGGCCCGCGCTCCGATGACGATCTGTACTGCGTGTACACCGGCGGCACGACCGGACTGCCCAAGGGGGTGCTCTGGCGCCACGAAGACATCTTCTTCGCAGCGATGGGTGGAGGTGATCCGTTCCAGACCGGGAACTGGATCACCGAGCCGGCCGAGCTGGTCGAACGGCTGCCCGAGGTGGGCATGGTGGCACTCCCCATCCCGCCGTTCATGCATGCCAGCGCGCATTGGCTCGCATTCCACCAACTCTTCGGCGGCGGCAAGATCGTCGTGGTCGACGGAGGTGGTTTCGACCCGGCGGCGATATGGCAGCTGGTCGGCGACGAGCAGATCAACACTGTGGTGATCGTCGGGGACGCGATGGCCCGGCCACTGTGTGACGAGCTGGTCGCACACCCGGACAGGTACGACATCTCGTCGTTGCTGGCCATCGGGTCGGGAGGCGCGATCCTTTCGTCATCCACCAAGGACCAGCTCGCGGAGCTCCTGCCGGGCCGGCTGGTGGTCGACTCCTTCGGATCCTCCGAGACGGGCACGGTCGGCGGGCAGGGCGCGTTCGAAGGCAAGGATGGTGCCGGACCCAAGCTGCGAGTCGACGACCGTACCGCTGTGCTCGACGACGAGCTCCAGCCGGTCGAAGCAGGGTCCGGCGAGGTCGGTCGGTTGGCCCGCACAGGACACGTTCCCATCGGCTATCACGGCGACGAGCAGAAGTCGGCAGCCACCTTCGTGACCCACGGGGACCGACGCTGGGTGATCCCAGGCGACATGGCGACAGTCGAGGCCGATGGGGCCATCGCCCTGCTCGGGCGGGGATCGGTCAGCATCAACACCGGCGGTGAGAAGGTGTTTCCCGAAGAGGTCGAGGCGGCGCTCAAGGCCCATCCCGGCGTGCTCGACGCAGTGGTGGTCGGCGTGCCCGATGACCGCTGGGGAGAACGGGTTGTCGCCATCGTGCAGGCCCGAACGGGATCGCAACCTTCCCTCGATGACCTGAAGGATCACGCGCGCACTCACATCGCCGGATACAAGCTTCCCCGCGAGCTCTTGGTGGTCGACCAGGTCGTCCGTTCACCGTCGGGCAAGGCCGACTACCGGTGGGCCAAAGACGTCGCCACGAAGGCTTCCGCCGGGGCGAACGCGGAGCAGCCGGTCGCGACCAGCACGGGGAGCAGAGGATCACCATGAAACGCCTGGCCGGGATGGACGCCTCCTTCTATTACATGGAGACCCCGAGCGCCCACATGCACGTCGTCGGGACCCTCGTCCTGGATCCGTCGGATGCTCCCGGTGGGTACTCGTTCGCCAAGGTCCGCCATCTCCTGGAGTCCCGGCTCCATCTCCTCGAGCCGTTTCGGCGGCGCCTGGTCCCGGTCCCGTTCGACCTCGACCACCCGGTGTGGATCGAAGATCCGGATTTCGACCTCGACGATCACCTCCATCGGATCGGGGCGCCTGCGCCGGGCACGATGCACGAGTTGGCCGAGATCGTCGGCGACATCGCCGGACGCCCGCTCGACCGCAATCGACCTTTGTGGGAGATGTGGGTCGTCGAGAACATGTCCGAGGGCCGCATAGCTCTCGTCTCGAAGATGCATCACACCGCGATGGACGGCGTCACAGGTGCCGATCTGATGGTCCACCTGTTCGACCTCGAAGCCGAGGCCCCGGACCCCGAGCCACCTGCGAGACCTTGGACCCCCGAGGCGGTGCCCTCCGACAACGAGCTGGTCGCCGACGCACTGCGCTCTCGGGTAACCGACCCGTTGAGAAGTGTGCGGGCGATCGGCCGGGCCGGGCGTTCGATGGTCAGTGCCGCCCGTTCAGTGCTTCCGACGCTCAGCCGCGGAGGTGACGGCCTGCAGATGGCGCGTCCGTTCTCGGCGCCCCGCACGCCGTTCAACGGAGCGGTCTCCCGCCATCGCGCAGTCGCCTTCGGCGAGGCTCCGTTCGCCGATCTCCGCCTCATAAAGACCGCCTTCGGCACAACCGTGAACGATGTGGTCCTCGCCGCTTGCGCGGCGACGATGCGGTCCTGGCTGGCCGATCACGGCGGGGTGCCGGACGAGCCACTCGTAGCCAGCATCCCGGTCTCGGTCCACGCGGAGGGCAAGACCGACGTCACCAACCAGGTCGCCGCGATGCTCGTCGAGCTCCCCACCCACCTCGATGATCCGGTCGAGCAGTTGACAACCGTCCATGCCGCGACAGTCGATGCCAAGGAGATGCAGAGCGCGATGGGCGCGGGCATGCTCCAGGACATGGCAGAGCTGATGCCAGGCGCCCTGTTCAATCGGGCGTCTCGGCTGTATTCGAGCCTCCGCTTGGCCGACCGGCATCCACCGATGCACAGCCTCGTCATCTCCAACATCCCTGGCCCCCCTGTGCCGCTCTACAGCGCAGGCGCTCGGGTGCTGGGGGTGTACCCGTTCGGTCCGCTGCTCGAGGGCGCAGGGATCAACATCACAGTCCTGTCGAACATGGGCACCATGAACTTCGGCGTGATCGCAGATCGCGACACGGTGCCTGACGTGTGGGACATAGCCGACGGGTTCGGCGAAGCGATCAGTGCCTTGCGCAGCGCAGCCGAAGCGGTCGAGGCGAAGGTGGTCTGACCGGAGCGCGCAGTCCGAGCAGGGGGTGGGTCAGACGCGAGCGTCATAGGCGTGTGAGCCGAGGAGAGAGTTGATGAGCGCGATCTTCGACGTCTTCGTCAGCGGCGTCCAAGTCCTCAGCTCGGCAGCGGTCGGCACTCGGCGCAGCATGCCGAAGAACACGTCCACCGTGTTGACCTCACCAGCCCGCCGGGTCCTGGCCGTAGTGGTCTCCGAGAAGGCGATGATGACCTCGCCTCGAGTCTTCTTGTGCTGGCCGAGCAGGTTCGTCCAGTAGGTGACGGCTTGCGGATCGCCGGATCGACCGAGCACGACCTGGTAAACGCGCTCGACGAACTGCCGGTCGGTGAGCCCGCCCCAGTTGGCCACGATCCTGCCGGCCTGATCGAGCAGGTAGAGGTCGAGGTCGGTCGCGATGCCGAACTGAGGTTGGCTCCACCCGAGCGCCACGCTCACCACGTTCCTCTCGTTCGTCGTGTCGCCCGGAACGGTCAGCAGGTCGTGCGAGGCGGTACCGCCGGTCGGGTCGAAGTCGTGGCAGTCCGTCTCTCCGTTCATGACGACCGCGGCCGGACAGCGGGAAGGACGGTAGGCGGGCGCCTCGTAGGAGCCGACGTCCTGCCCATTTGCGACCATGTTCGTGTTGGCTGCCGAGGAGAAGTAGGTCACGCCCGATGCCTCGACATCGTCGATCGCGGTCGCGACCACGCCGTCTTGGAACATCGGCTCGTCGGGATAGGAGACGTCGTCGACGATCACCGTGGTCCTGAGTCGCGCAGCGCGCGGATCCCGTTGGCGAAGTCCCGCTGACCGTTGAACGCCGTACGAAACGCGAGCGATGCCCCCGGGGCCAGGTCGTGCACGATCTGAGCCATGGCTCGACCCTCGTCTGTCCCAGCGCCGTCACCGAGGTTCTGGACTGCTGTGCGGTACCCGCACGGGTTCGCCGGGCCGGGGAGCTCTCCGTTCGCCACGTCGCTCGCTTCCCCGCCGAGCGCGTTGTAGGAGTCGGACAAGATGCCGACCTTCACTCCGGTGCCGTTGACGCTCGAAGCAGCCCGCGCAGCTACTGCCTCGAGTTGCGTGTCGCCCTCGCTCGTGATGCCCGTCGGGCAGGTCGCGGCCGAACCGACTGAGCCGACCGACCTGGCCGCGACGACTGCGCGGGCAACAGACCGTGCGATCCGGGCACCGTCGGCGATGTGAGGAGTGAGCTCCTCCTGCGCCCAGCGCAAGCTCGGGACCGCTGCGAGATCGTCCAGCCGCGCCACAGCGATCGCCACCGTCGCCGTCGCACCGTCGTGGCCGTCGGCAACGAACGTCGCGCCGGTGGCGACCACCTCCGCTCGAGTGCGGTTCGAGAGGTCGGTCAGGCGAAGACGGACCAGGATCTCTCCACCGGGCCGCCGCAAGAGGCTTCCCCCAGCCGATGCCGGCAGGCCTATCGCACGTGACTGAGCCCTGACGCTTGACCGCTCGATCGAGGGGCGAGCCAATGTGGCAAGTCGCGGCGACAGCGGCCCCGCCGACCGGTTCACCAGCGCAGGCGAGCGGTCCGGTGAGGCGCCCGAGGCGGGGTACGCCAGCCCGAGCGAGACGATCGCGCAGGTGACCGCCGCAAGCGCCCAGCCGCTCCGGTCATTGCGTCCCACCCGCATCCCCTTGATCTCATGTGGGAAGGGACGACCACCGCTTCCCGTCACGTGTCTCGCCGCTAGCGGTCATTCAACCACAGGCGGCGCCCGTGGCGATGGCAGATGGGAGGATGGCGGAGCTGTCGTCATCCTGGATCGGACGGAGAAAGATCAGCTCGATGCGCGCCGATCAGGACGGCCAACCCATCGCATGGAGCAGAGTCGTCTTCGCCACGTCGGTCGCGGGGTGCCTCAGCGGGCTGCCCTCAACCGTGTGGGCGGTGGGCACGAGACACAGCGCCCTTGAAGCTGCACGTGCTGCGGGCACGCTCCTTCCGGGTCGTCGCGAGCGCCCGAGCCTGATCGCTGGATGCCTGGTCCATGGCACCATGTCGGCGTCGTGGACCACGTTCATGGCCATCGTTTGGCGACGGCGGCCGCTGAGTCCGCTCGAGGGCGCGGCAGTCGGTCTCGCGATCGCCGCAGTGGACCTGGCGGTGGTCGGTCGGCGCTATCCGGCGATCAAGGCGCTGCCGCCGATACCCCAGTGGATGGACCACATGGCGTTCGGCGCAGTTGCCGCCGCCTGCCTCTCGCCCTCAACCAGGACCCGAGCAGGTCAACGGACTCGTCGATAGCCGGCGAAGTGGTCGCCCCACCAGCCCAACGGCTCGTGCTCCACGGGGTGGCGGGAGTTGCGAGCCTGCACGAGGGTGCCGTGGCCGACGTACATCGCCACGTGGGAGATCCGACCGCTCACCTGCCAGAAGGCGAGGTCGCCGGGCTTCAGCTGGCTGGAGCTGATCGCGGACGTTGCGCTGTACTGCGCTGCCGCGCTGCGTGGGAGTTGCTTGCCCGCCTGCTGCCAGGCCCACATCGTCAGCCCTGAGCAGTCGAACCCGCCGCGAGGGCTGGCCGAGCCGTACACATAGGGCTTGCCGAGCTGAGAGGCGGCGGCCTTCGCTGCGTTCTCGCCAGGCGTGCACCCGGCGAGAAGGGCAGCTGCGCTGAGGGCAACGACTGCGAGGGCGGCGGTGGGCAGGGTGGCGCGGCGGCTCCGGCGAACCGGTGACGCGTCGGTAGAGGGGGGCTTCGTGGGCCATGGGGCGACATTGTGACCTGATTACGATCATTAGTCACGCGTTTGCAATATTTGGCAGCGAGCCAGAAGCTCTACCGATGCTCGGGGTTGGGCGAGTCGAACCGACATCCGGCGTCCCAAAGGGCGCTTTGGTTGCCGTGAGCGGGGATCCCGTGATCCTTGAGCATGCGGGCGAGGTGGAGAAGGTTCCAGGTCATGAACGTCGTGTTGCGGTTGGTGAAGTCGTTCTGCGGGCCGCCGGAGTCGGGATCGAGGTAGGAGGGCCCGGGGCCGGCTTCGCCCATCCACGCCGCGTCGGCTTGGGGTGGGATGGTGAACCCGAGGTGCTGGAGTGAGTAGAGGACGTTCATGGCGCAGTGCTTGGCGCCGTCTTCGTTGCCGGTCACGAGACAGCCGCCAACCCGCCCGTAGTAGATCCACTGACCCTGCTCGTTCAGTTGGCTCGAGTTCCCATAGAGGCGTTCGATGACCCGGGTGCAGATCGACGACTTCTCGCCGAGCCAGATCGGGGTCGTGATCACCAAGATGTCAGCGGCGAGGACCTTGGCGAACAGTTCGGGCCAGTCATCGTGGTCCCAGCCGTGGTAGCGCATGTCGGGGTGCACACCCGGCGGGAGGTCATGGTCGACGGCGCGGATGCTCTCGACGGTGACCCCGTTGGACTCCATGATCGCGATGGCGATGGCGGCGAGCCCCGCGGTGTGGGACAGCTCCGGTGAGCGCTTGAGCGTGCAGTTGACGACAACGGCGCGCAGATCGGAGAAATCCCACGAGCTGGTGGTCGAGAGCGCTTCTTGATCTTCATTCAGGGTCATTGGAAGCTTCCTTGTGGAACGAGGAGTGGTCAGCGGGGGTGCCGGGCGCGGAACTCGGTGAGCAGCTCATCGAGCATCGGGTTCGGATCGGTCTCTGACCACTTTGGCCCGAGCAGGGCGGCCTGTTCGCCGAGGCCACGAGCGAGCTCGACGCTGCGCCGCATTTGGCGCAGGTACTCAGAGCAGTTCCCACAGCCGGTGATGTGGTCGTTGAACGCCTCCACGAGATCCGGGGCGAGAGCACCTTCCAAGTAGTCGGTGACGAGCTCCACCAACTCTTGGCATGCGAGCTCTTCGGTGCGCCTGCGGCGACGGAACAGGCGACTCACGTCGGTCTCCCGCCGAAATGCCGCTCGAGCACGGAGCGCACTCGCGAGCGCCCACGATGCAGGAGCACGCGCTGGTTGCCTCGCGAGAGCTCCAGCAGGGCACAGACCTCGTCGGAGTCCATGCCGAGCAGGTCGCGGGCGGTCACCACCTCACGCTGTTGGGTCGGCAGCTCGGCTACGGCCCGCTCGATGCAGCGGCAGACCTCCGAGCCGAGGAGGCTGTCCTCGGGCAGTTCGTCCCATGGCACGGGCGGAGCAGCCCAGGAGCCGGCGAGGCCGCGAGCATTGCGTGAGTGGAAACGCTCGGGAGGCACTGCCGGCGCTCGTTCGTCCCTCCACGCCGAAGAGAATGGGAGTGTTCGATGTTCTCGCGCTCCCGTGGACCGGGCGCGATTGAGCAGTATCCGGAAGATCCACGTATGCAGCGTCGAACGTCCTTCGAACCCGTCCACGCCTGAGATGACCGCCAGCCAGGTGTCTTGCACGACCTCCTCGGCCACGGCGCGGCTCGACACGTGCGACATGGCCAACCTGAGCAACGCCGGCGAGAGTCCGGACACCAACCCGGTGAACGCGTCTTCGTCGCCTCCTCGCAACCGTCGGAGAAGCTCGGCCTCGCCCTGGGGGTGGGCTGCGGTCATGGTCGCCTGGGCCACCCTCGAGGTCGACGGTTGATCGAACACGGCACGCTAGGCGAGGCCGACCCGGGGGCGGGTCGCCTGCCCGGCAGCCTTGATCTCACGCGGTGCGCGGCAAGGGTTCAGGATGCAACTGTGCACGCACTGTTCGTCAACTGACCCTGCCTGGCGTTACACAGAGGGCTCGAGCTCGTCCAGCCGAGGGCCGAGTCGTGCCACGACCTGTTACCTCGCCTGAAGATGTACGTCAGCAGGCCGAGCGGGATCGGCAGCACGTAGGTAGACCGATACTGCCGGGCGGTCGGCCACCACGATGAGGCAAGTAGCTTGGCCGCATGCCGTCCCTGCTGCGCGCCGATGGTGACGCGTGGCGCTGACCGTGGAGGGGCGATGAACGCCGACTGGGCACGCCCCGTCGTGCATTGGGAGATCGAGGCACGTGACCCTGGGCGCCAGCGTGCCTTCTACCGAGATCTGTTCAACTGGGAGATCGGGGACGGCCCGATCATGAACATCCCTGCGGGTCTTGGCGGGCCTGAGCCTGGCCCTGCGGGTCACATCCATAAAGGAGACGCTCCAGGTGTTCGGCTGTACGTCCAGGTCAGCGACATCGATGCGTCCCTCTCACAGGCTGGCGAGCTCGGAGGCACCGTGCTGTCCGAGCCGTTCGACGTCCCGGGAGGGCCGACGATCGCGCTGATCAGCGATCCCGAAGGCAACCCGCTCGTCCTCGTGCAGCAGTAGCTCTCAGTCGAGGTCTGAGTACCGGCGAACCTCGAGGGTGTTCATGTCGACGAACGACATGAACTCCTCAGCGATCGAGTCGTCGTCCCATAGAGCGGCCGAGTTGTCGGCATCCTCAGCACTGCGCCACAGATCGATGACGAGCCATTCACCCACGAGGTCCCCGGTGCCGTGCGCGAGCGTGCGGCGGACGAGGCCTAGCTGCCGGTATGCGAAGTCGGACTGCAGCCGCTTGTCGACAGCGAGGAAGGAGGCGTCCTGCGCGCCATCCACGAGCCGGAACGTCATGGTCTCGATCACTGCCACGCTGCACAGTATGCGGGCCCGGACGACACAGCGTGAGCTGCGAGTTTCACGTTCTCAGCGGCCGGACCAGGCCGTCGTCGTGGTTTGCCGGCGATCCGCTCCATCACGCCTCGCCGCGCGTGAGCAGGCGGTCGGCCTGGCCGACCTCGAAGAGCTCGGCGGGACGCCCGGTCCGTTGCCTGAGGATCCAGTGGAGCGGTTCTGGTGCTGGGTGGAGGCCGAAGCCGGCCAATTCGTCGGTCCCTCCCTTGTCGACGTGTTGCATCACATCGATACGTTCTGGGAGCGCAGGGACCGTTCCAACGTGGCGCTGTTCCACTACAGCGACCTCCTGTCTGATCTGCCCGGTCAGCTTCGCCGCCTCGCCGGTGAGCTGCCGATCGGTGAGCGAGGGGCGCAGCCGACGCGAACCTCAGTACAGGGTGAAGGGGCCCCTGCCCATCTGGTCGCGCACGGTCACGATCTCGGGATTGGTGAGGCTGCGCCGCTGCCAGTTGGCACCGTCGACGACCAGGGTGTGGCCGGATATGAACCGGGCATAGGGCGACGCAAGGAACGCAGCAGCCCAACCGAGCTCTCGGAGACGGCCGACTCGCAGCGCCGGTTGGCAGCGATCTTTCTCGTTGGTTCGGTCGAGGTTGCCCTTGATGTCAGCCGTCATGTCCTCATGGGGGAACAAGCCGGGGACCAGACCGTTCACCTGGATGCCGTACGGCCCCCACTCGACGGCGAGGGTCTCCACCATGTTCTTCACGCCCGCCTTGGCTGCGGCGGAATGGGCGAAGCCGGGACCGCCTGTCCACGCGTAGGACGCGCCGATGTTCACGATCGAGCCCGGTGTGCCTGCAGCCATGTGCCGGCGGGCGAACTCGCGAGCGCAGAAGAAGGTGCCGTTGAGGGTGATGTCCACGACCGTTCGCCATGCGTTGGGCGACATGTCCTCTGCGGGCACCGGGAAGTTGGCAGCTGCGTTGTTGATGAGCACATCCGGGAGCTGGAGATCGGCTTCGGCGGCATCGAACGCAGCACTGATCTGGTCGGGGTCGCGGATGTCGCACTCGACGGTGAGGATCTTCGTCCCGAGCTCGGTCAGCGCTTCCCGCCCGGCCGACAGGTGCTCAGCCTTCCGGCTGGCCAGGACGATGCTCGCACCGAGGCGGGCGAACTCGGTAGCTGTGGCCTTGCCGAGGCCGGTGCCACCGCCGGTCACGAGCACAGTGGTATCGGAGAACGTGCCGGCTGGGAGCGCAAGGGCCCCGATAGGCGGCGGCTCCGGCAATCCGGGTGTTGGGTTCACGGCGATGTCGTCAGCTTCCGGTGTAGATGGCATCGCGCCCTTCGGCGCGAGCGGCGCGCAGTTCCGTCATGTCATCAGAGCGACTGATGTAGGTCTGCCCGATGAGCTCCTCCGCCATCGACGCTCGGATGGCCGGCTCGGCGAGATGCTTGATGACGCGCCGGGCCATCTTCACGGTCACCGCAGGTGCCGCGACGATCTTCTGGGCCATCTCCATCGCGACTGCGTCGAGCTCGTCGAGTGGAACGACCCGCGACACGACGCCGTGGGCGTAGGCCTCCGACGCGCCCATGGGCCGACCGGTGAGCACCATGTCGCTAGCGACACCGTGGCCGCACATCTGGAACAGGCGCGCCACTCCACCGGTGTCGGGGATCACGCCGTGGGTCACCTCGGGGAGCATGAATCGGGCACCCTCGGCGGCGATGCGGACGTCGCAGAGCAACGCTCGCTGGAACGACGCCCCGATCGACCAGCCCTTGCAGGCCACGATGATGGGAGCGTCGATGTCGAAGATCTGCTGGATGCCCCGGTGACCACGACTCATCAGCTCGTGGTGGGTCAGCTCGACCCGGCCACCGCCGATGGCCTCGACGTCGCGGCCCGACGAGAACGACCTGCCTTCGCCTCGCCACACGATGGCCCGAACCTCGCGCCGTTGAGTGAGCTCGTCCAGGATCTCGAAGAGACGGAGGTCCATCGCGTCGTCGAAGGCGTTGTGCTTGTCGGGGTTGTCGTTGGTGATGACGGCCAGCGGCCCGTCGATCTCCAGCCGCACCCTGTCGGTCATGGCATCTCCCTCCGGTGGGCCGAGGACGTGCTGGGCCACGATGGTCGGCTGCAAACGTCGTTGGTACCGGCTACCTCGACCTGTAGGGCACCATCTCAGAGGTGCACCACGTACCGAAGCCAAGCAGATCACCGGGTCGAGCCCCGTGCAACCGATGCCAGAGCCGACCCGCGGAGCACCGCGTACGGCGAGCCCCCCAGGCTAGGGGTGTGTCGCCACAACCGGAGGCGCGTTGGGAGGCGCTCTCATCCGCGATACGTGGTGACCGTGGTCGCGACGACCTCACGCTGTCGGTACTGGGCGACTTCACCGGTGAGGTCGACGTAGAACGCCAGGCGACTGGGGTGTACATCGAAGGCAACGTCATCGCGCACGTAGCTGCACCACTTCGGTCCCGCGCCGCTCGCCCACGTTGCCACCGCGGCATGCAGCACGATCGGCTCGGCCGTCGTGCCCGACGCCACGACCTCGAGATCGCCGTACTCGAAGCTCGTGTACGTGAGCCCGTGCCAGAAGGCGTAGAGCGGCGTCGTAGGTGAGTCGATGTACTCGCCGAAGAACATGGCTCGGCCGCCACCGGTGCGGCACCGGGCACTCGTTTCGCAGCTCGTCCCAGATGGGAAAGGGGTCGGCCACGTAGTCGGGGTGGTAGATGTCCTAGTCAGTGTCCCAGTGCTCGATCTTCTCCATTGTGGGAACGCGCCGCGATGTATCGGCGACGGCCCCGACCGGTTCAGGGTCCGCCGGCGACGATGTGTTGGGTGGCATGGTCATGCGTTTCCTTTCGTGTATGCGGCGCGGATGGCTGCGCCGTCGATTGATGGATCGGGTTCGACGGTCAAGGCGCGCCCCAGGCCCCAGGCGTCGGCGAGGTCGTTGAAGGAGCTGCCAGTGAGTACCGCAGCGGCTTGAAGTGCGGCGCCTCGGGCGACCGGCTCGTCGACATCGGGTACGAGCACGGACCGGCCGGTGAGATCGGCGACGACCTGCTGGTACGCCGGGCTGTGGGCGCCGCCGCCGATGAGCATCACGCGCCCTTGGTTGACGCGGGGTTCCCAGCGGGCGAGGTGGTCGGCGCCGGCGAGGAGGTTGCAGACGACTCCTTCGACGGCGGCACGGGCGAGCTGCCCGCGCGTCACATCGGAGCGGATCCCGCTGAGCGTGCCGGTGGCGTCGGGCCGATTCGGTGTGCGTTCGCCATCCAGATAGGGGACGAGTACCAGACCGCCGGCACCTGCGGTGGCGGCGAGCGCAAGGGCGTCGAGCTCGTCGGCGCGGACGCCGAGAACGCGGGCGACGGCGTCGGTGACCTTTGTGGCGTTGAGGGTGCAGACGAGCGGGAGGTAGCGGCCGGTGGCGTCGGCGAAGCCGGCCACGGTGCCGGAGGCGTCGACGGTCGGGTGGTCGCTGACGCAGAAGGCGGTGCCGCTGGTTCCGAGGCTGAGCGCGACATCGCCGGCTCGCAGCCCGAGTCCGAGAGCAGCGGCCATGTTGTCGCCAGTGCCCGGTCCGACGATCATCCCTTCCCACTTTCCGGCCGCCTCGGTGGGCGCCAGAACCTCGGGCAGCATGTCGTCCCACCGCATCGTGTCATCGATCAGGGCGAGGAGGTCGTGCCGGTATCGCTCGTCGTGGGGTGACCACCAGCCGGTCCCGGATGCGTCGCCACGATCGGTCGTGACTGCGCCGGTCAGTTGCGTGGTCAGCCAGTCATGCGGCAACAGGACGCGCGCCACGCGATGGAACACTTCGGGCTCGCTGCGGCGCAGCCAGCGGAGCTTGGTGATGGTGAAGGCGGCGACCGGGACGCTGCCGCAGGCCGCCGCCCATGCGTCGGCGCTCAGCGCGGCGACGAGCGCCTCGGCGTCGGCCGCTGACTCGGTGTCGTTCCACAGCTTCGCCGGGCGCAACACCGCTCCTCCGGCATCGAGCACGACGAGACCGTGCTGCTGACCGGCAACGGCGATCGCCGCCGGACGGTTGCGACCGAGGACGCCGGCCTGCGCGCAGGCGGCCTCGAAGGCGGCCCACCACTCCTCGGGGTGTTGCTCGCTGCGGGGCGGCGTGGTCGCTGGATGTGGTGCGCGACCCGTGCCGACGAGCTGGCCGGTGTCAGCGTCGCGGACCTCGACCTTGCACGCCGAGGTCGACGAGTCGACCCCGGCAACAAGCGGCATCAGCGAACGCCGAGGAGCAGTTCGGTGACGAGCTGATCGAGCCGTTCGTGGCCGTAGCCGTGGGCCGCCAGTGCGTCCTCGTCGAGCGCGGCGGAGCGGACGGCGGCCAGTGGTCCGGTGGGCTCGGCGAGTTGGTCAGCCTTGGTCGCCTGCAGCGCCTCTTGGATGTCGGCATCGTCGCGCATGCGTTCGGCCTTGTCCTTGAGGATCAGGTAGGTGCGCATACATCCCCTGGCGAAGTCCCAGACACCGTCGGCGTCCTCGGTGCGGTAGGCGTGGGCGTCGAAGTGGCGCATGCCGTCCCAGCCCGAGTCCTCGAGAAGGCGCACCAGGTAGAAGGCGTCGCGGATGCCCTCGGAGCCGAACCGGAAGTCCTGGTCGAACTTGCCTATCCGCTGCGCGTTGAGATCGATGTGGAACAGCTTCCCGTGCCACATCGCCTGGGCGACGCCGTGGGTGAAGTTCAACCCGGACATGGTCTCGTGCGCGAACTCAGGGTTCAGGCCCACCATGTCGGGCCACTCGAGCTCACCGATGAACGCCAGCGCGTGGCCGACCGTCGGCAGGAAGATGTCGCCGCGGGGCTCGTTGGGCTTTGGCTCGAGCGCGATGCGCATGTCGTAGCCCCGCTCCCGGATGTGCTCACAGGCCAGGTCGACCGCTTCCTTGTAGCGGTCGAGGGCATGGCGCACGTCCTTGGCGGCGTCAGCCTCGACACCTTCGCGACCGCCCCAAAGGACGAACACGCCGGCACCGAGCTCGGCACCGAGGTCGATGGCGTCGAGGGCCTTGCGGACCGCGAGACGCCGGACGTTCGGGTCGTTGGCAGTGAACGCGCCCTCCTTGAACACCGGGCGACTGAACAGGTTGACCGTCGTCATCGGCACCTTCAGGCCGGTCTCGTCCAGGGCGGTGCGGAAGCGCTTCAAGATCGCCTCACGCTCCGACGGCGTCGACGCCGGTGGGACCAGGTCGTCGTCATGGAAGGTCACGCCGTAGGCACCGAGCTCAGCCAGGTGGGAAACAGACTCGACGGGATCGAGCGGTTTGCGCACCTCGTGGCCGAACGGGTCGCGACCCGGGTTGCCGACGGTCCACAGACCGAAGGTGAACTTGTGCTCGGGTGTTGGGATGAGTTGTTCAGACATCGTGGTCTCCGGGTTCAGGCGGTTCGGATGGATGGTCGTGTAGCGACGATCGTGGGATCGGCGAGGACGCCGTCGAGCGCGACGGTGGCGGCACCGATCAGAGTGGCGTCGGCCCCCGCCGCGGCCAGGCGGACGTCGCAGGCAGACCAGCGGGCGCCCAGCGTGATCTCGTGCAACCGGTCGCGCACCGTGGCGGCGAAATCGTCGCCCAGAGCGGTGAAGGTGCCGCCGAGCAGGATCGCTTCGGGGTCGAGGATGTGGACGACACTCCGCAGCGCAGCGGCGAGTGCCTCGGCGATCTGGCCAGGGCTGGCGTCGCCGTCGGCGCCGGCGATGGTCTCGAGACAGCCACGGGCGCCGCAGGCGCAGGGCCGGCCGCTCGGATCCACGATGACGTGGCCGAGCTCGCCGGCGAAGCCGTGGGCGCCACGGACGAGGCGACCGTCGAGGACGATCCCTGCGCCGATCCCGATCCCGCCCGACACGTGGACGAAAGACGACAAGCCCTGCCCGGCGCCGAAGCGCAGCTCGGCCAGCGCGGCCAGGTTCGCTTCGTTGTCGACGGTCAAGGGAAGCGTCGGCGGGAGCTCCAACCGTTTCACCGCCGATGCAACATCGGCGTCGAACCAATGCAGGTTCGGGGCCACCAACAAGGTTCCCGACCCAGGATCAACCAGGCCCGGCAGCGCCAACGTGCCGCCGACGCAGCGGATACCGGCCGCGTCAGCCTCGGCCAGGACCTCGCGGGCGACCTTGCGCAACCTATCGACGACCCGGCCCGATCGGACCTTGCGGTTGTCGCCGGTGCGCGCCCGATTGGCCCGGACCTCGCCGGTGAGATCGACGACAGTGGCGGCCACCCGGTCCACATCGATCTCCAGCCCGAGCCCACCGACGCCACGGCCTGCCGCTGCCACGTCGGTGCCGGGGCGACCGACACGGCCGTCCCTCGAGGTGTCGAGCTCCTGCACCAGGTCACGGTCGAGGAGCTCAGCCACCAGCAGCGAGACGGTGGCCTTGGTCAGCCCGGTCTCCTGCGCCAGGGTGGCCCGGGACCGGGGCCCGTTGCGCACGAGCTGCCTGAGCACGACCGAAAGGTGGTGACGGCGGACGTCGGTGATGTCCATCGTCGCGACCGGCCGTCCCGTCATGGCGTGGTGAGCTCGACGTGGATGGCGGACGGGTCGTGGGCGTGCGAACCGACCTCCAGCCTGACGTCGGCGGGTTGCGGCGCGATCCGCCGACGCACGGTCGGGTTCCACTCGGCCAGCGCGACCAACGACACGTCCACGGAGACGTTGACCGTCTCGCCGGCCGGGACCTCGGCCACAGCGAAGCCGGTCAGCAGCAGCTCGCCGGCGTAGCTTCCGGTGCTGCGTCGCCCGTAGACCTGCACGACGTGTCGACCGTCGCGACCGCCGGTGTTGCGCACCGCGACACGCAGCCGCGGGCCATGTTCGTCGGCACCCACGATGACGGCCTCGTCGATCGAGAAAGTCGTGTACGAGAGGCCGAAGCCATGAGGGAACGCCGCTTCGACACCGAGGCGGTCGAGGAGGCGTTGACCGTGGAAGCGGTCGTAGGTGATCGAGGTGGCGTCGCGGTCGAAGAAAGGCAAGTGGTCCTCAGACGTCGGGACCGAGAACGGCAACCGGCCCGACGGGTTGTGCCGGCCGCTCAGGACATCGGCCAGCGCGTGACCACCTTCCATGCCGGCGTACCACATGACCAGCGTCGCGGGAACCTGGTCGCGCCACGCCTCGGTGAGCACCGCGCCCGCCGCGACGATTGCCACGACCGTGCGAGCGTTGGCCACCGCGACCGCAGCGATGATGTCCTCATCGACCGGACGAAGCCGCAGCGACGTGCGGTCGCCACCCATGCCATCGGACATGATCGGCGGGACGAACCCACTCTCGCTGCGGCCCTCGTTGCCGAACAGGTCGAACCCCTCCGGCATGGGCGGGAAGAGCGCGACCAACTCAGGTCGACTCATCGTGTCCCCGCCGACGTACTCGCCCTCGTCGACGGACGTGTAGCCGGCGACCACGATGGCCACGTCTGCGGCGCCTGCTGCTTCCCCTGCGGCCGCCGGGTCATCGTCCGGGAACGAGGATGAC
>JBBSGQ010000026.1:0-16639 GCA_038253965.1 Acidimicrobiales bacterium
GAAGCGTGGGCACCCAGTGCTCAGGGTGCGCACATCCGGGGGAAATCGCGGGTCATGGCTGGCGATCGTGCGCCGCGAGGCCGACCACTGCGAAACCTCCGGCGACCAGCGCGTCGGCCACTGCCGCCCGGCGCCAACGGTGGTCGAGCGCGGAGAACCCCATCGCGGTGGCCGAGTGGATGGCGTCGACCACGCCGCCAGCGCGCCGCCAGGCGGGACCGTGGCGAAGCTCCAGGCCCAGCTCGATCAGGTGGCGGGCGCCCAGGATCCGGATGACGACCCGGGCCGGTTCCGACGTGTCGCCGCGACCTTCGAGGACATCGATGCCGGTGTCGGGCCGGAGCAGCAGCAACGCACCCCATCCGGCCCGCACGGCGAGACCAGGAGAGTCACGGAGGTGGGCGAGGAGCGGACGACGCCCGGTTCTGGTCACGAGAACCTCCGGTCCTTCTGGCGGATGGTTCGCCCCCTGGCCCGCACGAACGTCTCGGCGGTGCTCGGCAGGCTCGTCAGCATGCTCGGATCCCAGAACCCTCCGGCCTTGTCGTCGAAGGAGCCGTAGGCGCCGTGGTCATGATCGTGGTCGGCAGGGTGGCGGAGGTTGGAGGGGCGGTCGTGCTGAACGGGCTCGGAGGTGAGCTGGGTGCCCCACGCGCCGATGGCCGCACACTGGTTGCCGAGGTCAGGCCCGAACTTGCAGGCGCACTCGGCCGACTGCAGCGGGATCCCGATGAACGCCAGGGCCGCGCCGACGTTGACGATGCTCTTGCGGTCCGGGGTCGCATCACGTCGAGGCCGGCCCGCTTGCCCCACACCTGCCCGAGGAACGTCGCCTCGACCGCTCGCTGGGAGTCGGCCGGTTCGACCTGCGGGAAGTCGGCCACGTCAGTGGGGATGGCGAGCCTCGGCTGGATCATGGCCTGACCTCTGCGCCTGGCGGGAAGGGGTGTCGGCCAGGCTGCGTCGGCGCCTCTACCCAATGCCCCCGGCCACCAGCCCAGCGGAACGGAGATCGCCATGTTCGAGTGGATCCTTGGCGACTGGCAGGATGGGTCGCTCCTGCCGGACGCGCTCGAGCACGTGCTCCTCACCGAAGCCGACGTGCAGCGGCTCTGCGCCGCAGCAGGTGCGCGACGACACCGAGCTCGACCTCCTGGTGATGGAGGGGACCGGCGTCCTCGGTCTTCCGTCAAGCCCACGCACCGATCATCGCCGCCTGCTCGCCGGGCTGGAACGTCCTTGTTCGGGTCGGTCTAAAAGGCGCGTCAAATGGGAACCTCGTGACCGAGCCGTCTGGCGCCCTTTCCACACCCCTTGAACCTCGGGCGTCGGCTGGTTCGGTCATCGCCACAGGCGCCTAGGGCGGGGAGCGCTCGCGTGGTGATCCATGAGCTGTCGAACCACGAGAGGCACTGATCATGCGCCGACGGGCGAGCACCATCACCCATGCCGAATCCGTCGGCGAGGTCACCCACCTCATCGACAAGGCGTTCGCCGACGTGGCCCACGGGCGGTTCGAACGGTCCTTGTCCGGCCTCACGGCGGTAGCCGCCGGGATCACCACCGTGGAGATCTACCTGGAGCACTACAAGGCCAGCTTCGGCAACAAGTGGATGTGGAGCCCAATCCTCGTCGCCCCTCCGGTCATGGTGGCGGGGATCATGGGCATCTGGTCGAAGCGTTGGGCCAAGACGGCACTCCCGATCGCTGCGCTCGTCTACACCGCCGACGGCCTACTCGGGGAGTACTTCCATGCTCGGGGCGTGGCTCGCAAGCCGGGAGGGTGGAGCCTGGCTTCCTACAACGTGCCCATGGGGCCGCCCATCTCGGCACCGGGTCTCATGACGCTGGTGGGCGGCATGGGCGTGCTCGCCGCCCTGCTGCGCCGGGAGGACTAGTGGCACGCGACGTCTCCAAGCCCGACCACCTCCCCAACCTGCGGTCCGGGAAGGAGCCGATGGACCCGAACTGGTTGCCGGTGCAGCGCCGAGGGACCACCCCGCAGATGATCGGTCGGTACCCCGATTACGACGTGTTCGACGCTGCCGACACGTGGGACCACGCCACAGCCAGGGTGGTGCGCGAACGGCTCGCCGTTTCGACCGAACTGAACTTCTTCACCGTCGAGGAATCGGCCACCGTTCGGGCGTTCTGTGACATCTGCGTGGCCCAGGACCACGACCCTCGGATCCCGGTGGTGGAGCTGATCGACGACAAGCTGAGCGCCGGACGTCTCGACGGGTACCAGTACGCCGACATGCCCGACGATCGCGACACCTGGAACCTGGTCCTCGCCGGCCTGGACGAGGTGGCCGAGAGCCAGCACGGCCAAGCCAGCTTCGCCGCCCTCGACAAGTCGGATCAGGAGGAGATCGTCGGCCAGCTGGCGGATGCTCAGTTGTCGGGGGGGAGCTGGGAGCGGTTGAACGTGAAGCGGGCTTGGTCGGTGTGCATGCGCATGATCCTGGCCGCCTTCTACTCCCATCCGTGGGCGTGGAACGAGATCGGCTTCGGAGGCCCCGCCTATCCCCGCGGCTTCATGCGCCTCGGCCCGGTCAGCACGAGGGAGCCCTTCGAGCGCCCGGGCGCCACCGAGGAGGATCCGACCCGGGTGGCCCCGAAGCTGGGCGCGTGAAGCGGAACCTGCTGAAGGGGGCGGTGGGCCCCAAGGACAACGACTCTCGGTACCTCCTCGACGTGCACCGACGCGATCTGCCCGGCGAGGACACCATGCTCCGCTACGACGACGCCGACGAGGTCGACCTCGTGATCGTGGGTGCCGGTGCCGGTGGTTCCGTGCTGGGCCAGCGCTTGGCTCGCGTCGGATGGCGGGTGGTGATCCTCGAGGCCGGCCCGTTCTGGCACCCTGACGAGGACTGGGTGTCCGACGAGGCCGGCTCGCATGACCTCTACTGGACCCAGAAGCGCATCATCGGCGGCTCCGATCCGGTCGAGATGGGCAAGAACAACTCCGGGCGTGGGGTGGGTGGTTCGATGGTCCACTACGCCGGCTACACCCCGCGTTTCCATCCCTCGGACCTGCAGACCTTCACCCTCGACGGGGTGGGTGCCGACTGGCCGATCACCTACGAGGACCTCCGCCCCCACTACGAGACGGTGGAGCGGGAACTCCCCGTCGCCGGGCAGGACTGGCACTGGGGCTACCCCCACACCTATCCCTTCTCGCCGCACCCGATCTCCGAAGCGGCCTCGGTGCTGTGGCGCGGCGCCATCGAGTGCGGGATCACCATGAAGGTCGGGCCGGTGGGCATCGTCAACGGCACCTTCGGCAACCGGCCGCACTGCATCTACCGCGGGTACTGCCTCCAGGGCTGCAAGGTCAACGCCAAGGCCAGCCCGTATGTCACCCACCTGCCTGACGCGCTGGCCCACCACGTCGAGATCCGCGCCGACTCGATGGCCGCCCGGGTCGAGATCGACGATGCCACCGGACGAGCGGTCGGGGTGACCTACTTCCGGGAGGGCGACGGGGTCGAGCGCATGCAGCGGGCCAAGGTCGTCGCCATCGCCGGATACTCCATCGAGACGCCGCGCCTGCTGCTCAACTCGGTGTCCACCCGGTTCCCTCACGGCTTGTGCAACAACGAGGACCAGGTCGGCCGCTACGTCATGGTCCAGGGCGCATCCCAGACTGCCGGTCGGTTTCCCGACGAGCTGCGGATGTACAAGGCACCCCCACCCGAGGTTTCGTCGGAAGATTTCTACGAGACCGATCCCGACCGTGGCTTCGCCCGTGGTTTCTCCATCCAGACTGTCTCGCCGCTGCCCATCGGCTGGGCCGAGCACGTGCTCGCCGAAGGTCATTGGGGTCGGGGACTCCGCGAGTACATGCGTGACTACAACCACTGGAGCGTGATCGGGGTGCTCAACGAGTTGCTGCCTCACCCTGACAACCGGGTGACCCTGGCCACCGAACAGGACCACTACGGCTTGCCCGTGGCCCGCTTCGATCACAGCTTGGGCGACAACGACCAAGCCAACATCGACTACTCGACGAAGGTCATCACCAACATCCTCCACGCTGCCGGAGCCCAAGACGTCCTCACCATCCACCGCTACGCCCACCTCATCGGCGGGGCCAGGATGGGGACCTCACCCGCCAACAGCGTGGTGGACGCCGACCAGCGGACCTGGGCGGTTCCCAACCTGTACCTCTGCGACGGAAGCGTCTGCCCCACCCAGGGTTCGGCGAATCCGGCGCTCACCATCATGGCCCTGGCCTCCCGGCTCGGTGCCCACCTGGCGGCGGGCTCCGTGGTCAGCGCCGCGGCCGCACCATGAACGCCGTGCCGATCGAGCGGTCCCGCCCGTATCCCGCTCGCCTCCGGCCGGCCGACGAGGGGGATCGTCGGTGAACGTCGCGCCATCAGGGAACCAGTTCGAGATCCGTCACGGCGAGCAGCGGGCGACGATTGTGGAAGTCGGTGGCGGAGTGCGTGACTACGTGACCGGGAACCGTGCGGTGCTGGATTCGTATCCGCTCGACGCCATGTGCGACGGCGCCCACGGCACGCCGTTGATCCCGTGGCCCAACCGCTTGGGTGACGGTCGGTACCGCTTCGATGGCGTCGAGCATCAGGTGGGGCTGACCGAGCCGGAGAAGCACAACGCCATCCATGGCTTTCTCCGGTGGCGCTCTTGGCGAGCCGTCGAGCACGAGGTCCACCGGGTGGTGATGCACGCTCGGATCCATCCGCTAACGGGCTTTCCGTTCATCATCGACGCGCGCGTGGCCTACGAGCTGGGTGACGAAGGATTGGTGGTGTCCACCACGGCGACCAACCTCTCCGACCACCCCGCTCCCTACGGGTGTGGCCAGCACCCCTATCTGTCACCGGGCGACGGTCTGATCGATGACTGCACCGTCCAACTCGATGCTCGAACGCGCATCCTGACCGACGACGAGCATTTGCTCCCGATCGGCGTCGAAGCGGTGGAAGGCACCGACTTCGATTTCCGGAACGGTCGTCGCCTCGGCGACCAGGTGATCGACTTCGCTTTCACCGACCTCGCCCGTGACACCCGGGGAAGAGCTTGGGCTCGGCTCTCGGCGCCCGACGGAAACCAGGTGGCCCTGTGGGTCGACCAACACCACCCCTACCTCGAGCTCTACACCGGCGACACGTTGGCGGTGCCGCGTCGGCGCCGCGGTCTCGGCACCGAGCCCATGACCTGCCCACCGAACGCCCTCCAGAGCGGTCTCGACCTCATCCGTCTCGATCCCGGACGATCAGTGACCACCACCTGGGGCGTGCGCCTCGTTTCCAGGTGACCGCTTCGACGATCGAGTCGAGGTCATCCCGACCGAGGCGGTCTAGTCGGTGAAGCAACCGGGAAAATCGTGGTGCGAGGCTCTCGGCGTCTCGCTCGGGTTCAGCCTCATGCATCGGAGAATGTGACATGGCAACCGTCAGCGACTTCGTCATCGATCGGCTCATCGAGTGGGACCTTCACCGGTTCTACGGGTTTCCCGGCGATGGGATCGGCGGGTTCGACGGAGCGCTGGAACGCGCGGAACGGGCGGGCAAGGACTTCCGCTACATACGCCCGGTCCACGAGGAGACCGCCTCGCTGATGGCGTGTGCCCACGCCAAGTTCACCGGCGAGGTCGGGGTCTGCATGTCCACCTCGGGTCCCGGGGCGGTGCACATGATGAACGGGCTGTACGACGCCTACTGCGACAACCAGCCTGTGGTGGCCATCGTGGGCCAGCAGGCCCGGGTGGCCATGGGGAGCGACTTCCAGCAGGAGCTCAACATGGAGCGCCTGTTCGGCGACGTGGCCGAGTACGTCAAGACGGTGACCACCCCGATGCAGGCCCAGATGGTGGTCGACCGCGCCATACGCATCGCCAAGGCCTACCGGAAGCCGACGGTGGTCATCCTGCCCGCCGACGTGCAGAACCTCGAGATGGAGGACCCCACGCTGGAGCACTGGGTGTCACGCACCGGGGTCGGGCACTCGTCCACCGCGATCTGCCCGCCCGACGACGAGCTCAGACGAGCGGCAGCGGTGCTCAACGCCGGCGAGAAGGTGGCCATGATCGTGGGCGAGGGCGCGCTCGGCGCACGCCAAGAGGTCCTCGACGTGGCCGAACGGCTCGGAGCCGGGGTCATCACCGCCCTGCTCGGCAAGGGCGCGGTCGACGGCGACGTGCCCTTTCACACCCAGCAGCTCGGCCTCCTCGGGTCGAAGCCGAGCTGGGACCTGATGCAGGGCTGCGACACGTTGTTCATGATCGGCACGAACTTCCCCTACGCCGAGTTCCTCCCGCCCGCCGATCAGGCGCGCGGGGTACAGATCGACCTGGCTCCCAAGCACCTCAGCCTTCGCTACCCGATGGAGGTCAACCTCTGGGGCGACGCCAAGGCCACCCTCGCCGCGCTCCTGCCCCACCTCGATCACGCCGAGGACCGTTCATGGCAGGAAGGCGTGATCGACGGCATGGCGAAGTGGCGGCACGTGCTGGAGCGCGAGGCGCATGTCAAGGCTGACCCGATCAACCCGCGGCTCGTGTACCACGTGCTCAACGAGAAGCTTCCGAGCAACGCCATCATCACCGCCGATGCGGGCACCACCGCCGACTGGTACGGCCATCACATCGCGCTCGGGCCGAACCAGATGGGCAACCTGTCGGGTCGCCTGGCCACCATGTTGGCGGCGATGCCCTATGCGGTGGCGGCCAAGTTCGCCTTCCCTGATCGGCCGGTCGTCTGCACCATCGGCGACGGTGCGTTCCAGATGCTGGGCATGAACGACCTCATCACCGTGAAGCGCCACTGGGAGGAGTGGGCCAACCCCACCTTCATCGTTATGGTCCTGCACAACAACGACCTCAACCAGGTGTCGTGGGAGATGCGAGAGGCCGGCGATCCCCGCTACGACACCAGCCAGCTCCTCGAAGACGTCGACTATGCCGGCTACGGCCGGCTGCTCGGACTGCACGGGATCCGCGTCGAGGACCCGGACCAGGTCGAAGCGGCCTGGGACGAGGCCTTCGCCGCCGATCGGCCCGTCGTGCTCGACGTCGTGGTCGACAAGAACGTGCCGCCGCTCCCGGCGCACATCGACTTCGATCAGGCCAAGGGTGTGGTGCAGGCGCTCCTGAAGCGCGACCCCGACGGCAAGGCCGTGGTGGCCAACAGCGCCCGGGCGGTGGCCGCCCAGGTGTTCGCCCGCCTCGGCCACACGTTCGGAGTCGACCGTGAGAGCTGACCACGCAGTGGCTCACGCTCACGACCAGCGCGAGGCGCGCACCGAGCTACGACGGTGACCGGGACCGGGACCGCCGTGATCGCCACGGTGCACGACGTGCGAGCCGACACCTTCACCGTCCCCACCCCCACACCGGAATCCGACGGCACCCTCACCTGGGACGCCACCACCATCGTGGTGTGCGAGGTGCAGGCCTCCGGTGAGACCGGTCTCGGCTACAGCTACACCGCGCCGGCTGCGGCAGCGCTGATCAACGACCTGCTGGCCGAGGTGGTCGACGGTGCCGACCCGATGGCGACCGGCGCCAGCTGGTCGTCGATGGTGCATGCCATCCGCAACCTCGGGCGCCCCGGCATCGTGAGCTCGGCCGTTGCCGCAGTCGACATCGCTCTCTGGGACCTGAAGGCTCGCATCCTCGACGTGTCGGTGGCCGATGCCGTGGGCCGGACCCATGAACGCGTTCCCGCCTATGGCAGCGGCGGTTTCACCAGCTTCGACGACGACGAGCTAACCGGCCAGCTCGGCGGCTGGGCCGCCCAGGGGTTGGCCGCCGTGAAGATGAAGGTGGGTCGCGATCCGCACGACGATCCTCGACGGGTCGAGGTGGCGCGCTCGGCCATCGGCGAGGACGTGCAGCTCTTCGTCGATGCCAACGGCGCCTACACCGCGAAACAGGCGATGGCGCTGGCCGAGCGGTTCGCCGAGCACGACGTCACGTGGTTCGAGGAGCCGGTGAGCTCCGACGACCTCGCCGGACTGGCCCAGGTGCGAGCCGGCGTGCCGGCCGGTGTGGAGGTGACCGCCGGCGAGTACGGCTACGACCTGCCGTACTTCGAAGCCATGATCGCGGCCGGCGCCGTCGACTGCCTCCAAGCCGACGTGACCCGCTGCGGCGGCATCACCGCGTTCCTGCGCGTCGGCGCGCTGGCCGACGCCCGGTGTCTCGACGTCTCCTCGCACACCGCCCCGTTGGTCAGCACCCACGCCTGTTGTGGGCTGTGGCACCTGCGTCACCTCGAGTACTTCGCCGACCACGTGCGCCTGGAATCGATGCTCTTCGACGGTGTTCCCGAACCGGTCGACGGCTTCCTTCGTCCCGCCGACCGTCCCGGCTTGGGGGTCGAGTTCAAGCGGGCCGATGCAGAGCGATACCGGCGATGAGCTGGCGGGACCGCCCTTCGGCTGACCGCTCGACGGCCCACGACGACCGACCATGACCGATGTCGAGACCTTCGAAGGGATCGACACGTGACCCCGGTGCTCGACTCGGGGAGTTACGAGATGGCCTGTAGGTGCCGAGAACCCATCGGGGTGGCGGATGTGGCCCGGTGTTCGCGGATGGGCGACAGGCGCTGCTTGGCGCTGGTGGTTCGGGCGGGGGCATCGTGGTGGTGGGGCGCGTCGATGTCGCGAACCCGTCGGCCTTCGTGGTGTGCCTGGCCTGGTCAGGCTGCGTGGTGGTACTCGTTGATGAGTCCGTCGCAGGTGGTGCGGCGCTCGATGGTCCGTGGCAGGGCGGGTAACGAGGCGTCGGGATCGTCGGGGGCGCGCTGGTCGAGTCCTCGGTGGGGCCGGTGGCTGTTGTAGTGCTTGAGGTAGTCGACGAGCAATGACCGGAGTTGTCGTTCATTCCAGATGAGTGTGCGGTCAAGCAGCTCGTGGCGAAGCGTGCGCACCCATCGCTCGGCGTACGCGTTGGCCATCGGGGCTCGCGGTGGTGTCGTGATGGCCTCGATGCCGGCGCCGGCGAAGACGTTGTCGAAGGAGCGGGTGTATTGGCCGGCGCCGTCGTGAATCACGAACCGGAACTGTCCCTCGAGGCCCATGGTGAGGTGCGGGCGACTTGTGTGGTCCACGCCCAGTGGGGTTGGTCGTGATCCCGGCGAGGTGGACACGCCGCGATCCGATCTCGATGAAGAACAGGACGTGGAAGCGGCGCAGCGTCACAGTGTCGACGCAGCAGAAGTCGGTCGCGATTACGGCCTTGGCCTGGAACGAATGAACTGCGCCCATGACGGTCCCGTCCGACGCGGGGTTGGGTCGACGCTGGCGGTTCGCAAGATCTTCCAGACGCTCGATGCCGCCACCCTGTAGCCGAGCCGCCGGAGCTCGCCGTGGACACGGCGGTAGCCCCACGTGGGGTTCTCGATGGCCATGGCAATCGCGAGGCGCCGATCTCGCTACGCACGGCGGGCCGGCCAGGTCATGGCGCGTCAGGCTGGGTCCAGTGGCGGGCAACAAGGCGACGGTTGCCGGCCGATCACCGTGGCCGGCTTCACGATCAGGAATACCTCGCCGAGGCGCTTTCGATCGAACACCTCCGAGAGCACGGCGAGGATCGTGCGATCAGTGTCGGTGAAGGCGGGACGCACCACCTGGCGCTGCAACACCAAGAGTTGATGGCGGAGCGCCACGATCTCCGCGTCACGCTGGTCGCCGGTGGCCAACAGCCAACGCAACCGCGAAACCACCAACCGACTGAGGGCAGGGAGGACCTTCATGGTCCGGCGACCGTACCGGCCAACGGCACCGGAAACTCCCCGTGACCTCGGCAGATGACTTCTCGGCACCCACAGGGCCACAGCGTTGCGATCCAAGCTCGAGGAGCGCGTTGACCGGAAGCGGGAAGTCGATGCCCTGCTTACCGAGATCCGAATCGTGTGTCCCGAGGTGTGCCACCAGTCTTGTTGGACACCTCCAGCCAGAGACGACTGGCGTCGGCCTGTGGTGCCGACTCAGGCGAGCAATTCCTGGAGCGCATCGGAGGGCACAGCGACGACCGCGCTGTCTGCCGTAGAGAAGCGCCACACGCGAGACGGCGTTGTCATTCTCGATCATGCCCATCACCGATGCTCCGCCAGGGTCGTTGTCGTGCGGATTGCAACGCTGTGGCTTGACCGGGTCCGTCGCAGTGGTGGGCCCTCGAGGGTGGCAGTCCACCCGATCCTCGGCAGTTTAAGACCGCTGACTCGCTCCCGTGGTTCGTCCCTGACTTACTCCTTGACTTCATCCCCGAGTTACTTCCTCTCGTGGCTCTCATCGGTGCGGCCGATCACCGGAAACTCCCCAGACCTGATCATTGAAATTCCCCACCCTTGAGCGGCTGGGTGGACCACTGCACGGTCCACCAAATAGGGGTGGGGCTCCATCGACGCTGGCGGTTCTGACACCGACCAGATCGAGGAGCCCCGCTCCGCATGCTCACACAGGGAGAAGATGTGGAAGTTCACGCGTTGAAGGAACGGGGCTGGTCGATCTCGGCCATCGCCCGCCATCTCGAGCGGGACCGCAAGACGGTCCGCTCCTATCTGAACGGCGACCGCAAGCCGGGCGTTCGGGTCACTGCGGTTGATGATCCGCTGGCCGAGTTCGAGGGCTACGTCCGTGCCCGGTTCGTTGATGACCCGCACCTGTGGGCCACCTCGTTGTTCATCGAGGTCGCGGCGCTCGGCTATGCACGCAGCTACCCGACCTTTGTGCGCCAGGTCCGTGTCCCCGAACTGCGCCCGCATTGCGAGGCGTGCCGTGGGGTGAAGGGCCGCGACACGATCGAGATCGAGCACCCACCGGGTGAGGAGATCTAGTGGGACTGGTTCGAACGGCGCCGAGCCCCGTGGGGTGGCACCGCGTATGTGCTTCTCGGAACACTGCCGCACTCGTCGCGCACGCGTGGCGTGTTGGCCGAGTCGCTCGACCAGGCGCACCTGATCGAGGCGATGGACGCAGTGATGCGCAGGCTGGGTGGCACAGCCCGGGTGTGGCGCACCGACCGGTTGGCGACGGTGATCGTGCCCGGCTCCCGGGAGGTGCAGCCGAGCTTCGCTCCGGTGGCCAAGCACTACGGCGCGATCGTGGAGCCGTGCCCACCTCGGCGCGGGAACCGCAAAGGTGCGGTCGAAGCTGCGGTCCGCTTCACGTGCGGACGATGGTGGCGGACCATGACCGCGACCACACCGGAGGAGGCGCAGCTGTCGCTGGACCGCTTCCTCGCCGGAGCGGGCGACGCCCGCGAGCGTCGCACTGCCACCGGCGTGCGCACGACTGTCGGCGCACTGGGCGACACCGAACCGCTGCTGGCGTTGCCCGTCGCCGCGTTCCCCGCGACCATCGAAGTTTCCCGGGTCGTCGCCGCGAACGCGGCGGTCGCGTTCCGAGGCAACCGCTACGCGGTGCCGCCCGGGCTCACCGATGCGACCGTGCAGCTACGGCACCGCCTGGGCTCACCGTCAGTTGAGATCCACTCGCCCGCAGGTGCGCTGCTGGCCACGCATCGGCTCGCACCGCCAGGCGCGGGAAGCATCGTGCGCAGCGCCGAGCAGCACGCCGCCCTCGAGCGGGTCGTGCTGTCAGCGTTCACCACCGACCGTCCTTGTGACCGCAAAGCGAACCGGCCGCCCGGTCCCGACGCGATCAACGAAGCTGCCCGACTGCTCGGCCGCGAAGGACGCGCCGTTGTCGTGGATCTCGCCGCCTACGCGTTGTTGGTCGAGGGCGCGTCATGAGCGACAACTCGACCTACCAGAAGGTGCGCGGCCATCTCTCCTACCTGCGTCTCACCGCCGCAGCCGAAGCGTTGCCCGGCGAGCTCGACCACGCCGCCAAAGCGAAACTCGGCCACACCGCCTTCCTCGAACGGCTCCTCGACATCGAGGTTGCCGCCACCGAAGCTCGCCGCCACACCGGCCTCACCCGCTTCGCGTCGCTGCCCGCACCCTGGCGGCTCGCCGACTTCGACTTCGACGCCCAACCCTCCGTCGACCGGGCCCTCGTCAACGAACTCGGCACCCTGCGCTTTTTGGAAGACGCCACCAACGTGTTGTTCATCGGTCCACCCGGTGTCGGCAAGACGATGCTCGCCGTCGGACTCGGCCACGCCTCCGTCGACGCCGGCTACCGCACCTACTACACCACTGCTGCTGACCTCGCGGCGCGCTGTCACCGCGCCGCCCTCGAAGGACGCTGGGCGACCACGATGCGCTTCTTCGCCGGGCCGCGGCTGCTGATCATCGACGAGGTCGGCTACCTGCCCCTCGCGTCCGAAGCCGCCGCCGCACTGTTCCAAGTCATCACCCAGCGCTACATGAAAAGCTCGACCGTGCTCACCACCAACCTCGGCATCGCTTCGTGGGGCCAGATCTTCGACGACCCCACCGTCGCCGCCGCCATGCTCGACCGGCTCCTACACCGCTCCGTCGTGTTCAACATCGACGGCGACAGCTACCGCATGCGCTCACACCGCGCCCGCACCGAGAACCTCCGCAAGGCGGTGAAAACCAACACCAACACGTAACCTCAACCCCACCCCCACCCAGCCGATGGCCGTCTAGCCGCCGCACTTGTGCGCGGTCGTTGACTCCGCGCGACGGCAGCGTGGTTCGGGCTCGATACGCGCTGGGATTTGGGGCCAACAGCGACAACCGTCCGGCCCGCCCGTGGCAGGCGCTCGCTGTAGCCACACGCCGCCCCCGAACGGCACTTCTGGGGCACTCCGCCTGTCAGAGAGGCCGTAGCCTCAGCGATGTGGGCGAACCGTTGGAGATCCGGGATCTCACGCTCGCGGACCTGCCGCGGCTTCGAGAGATCGACCGGTCCGAGCACCAACACGTCCGGTACAGGGTCGAGGACGGCCAACTCCTGTCGAGCCCGTTCGACTTCCAGGTGCCCGGATGGGATCCGGTCGGCAACGGCGATCACAGCGTCGCCGGGATGATTGAGTTCGCGCAGCCGATCGTGGCCCACGGGGCGCACTTCTTGGGCGCGTTCGAGGAGGACGAGCTCGCGGGCATCGTGATCGTCGACTCCGCCTTCGGGCCCGACACTGTTTGGCTCGCGTTGTTGCATGTCGACCGCTCGCATCGCCGCCGCGGCGTCGCATCGGTTCTCTGGCGAGTGGCCGCCGACCGCGCTCGAGCCATCGGAAAGGGGGCCATCTACGTCTCCGCGACTCCCGGCGACTCTGCGGTGGGTTTCTACCTGAGCCGAGGCTGCCGTCTCGCGAGTTGGGCAGAGGTCAGCGACGACCTCTACGACCTCGAGCCAGAGGACATCCACCTGATCTGCGAACTCCCGCCGAATACCGCGCCGCCGTGACTGCCAACGGCCCCGTCGTCGTACGGCCATACTCGACAACCAGCGGCCCGAGCGCTTGGCCGGTCTCGCAGGAGTGTCCCGGATCGCCGGCTTGGCTTCGGGTGTTCGCTGGTCCTCCCATGAGCACGGAGGACAGGAATGACCACACTCGAAGCGATGTCCACGAAGATCCAATGGCCAGAGCGGGAGATCCCTTTCGACGAAGCCCAGCTCGCGGCGGTGGCGTTCCTGGCGCGCTACAGCGGCCGAACGTTGGGCGCCTACCGGCACGATCTTCGGGCGTTCTTCCATTGGGCGTCGGACAGTCGGCTGGTCGTCCTGCAGGCGACACGCCCGCACATCGAGCTGTACCGCGGGGCTATGGAAGAGCGTGGGCTAGCCGCCTCGACAATCGACCGGCGCCTGTCAACGGTGTGCGGGTTCTATCGGTTCGCTCACATCGACGGCCGTATCCCCTCCAACCCGGCGCAGTACGTGCGCCGGCCCAAGGTGCAACCGACCGAGGGTCACGGCATGGACCGCGCCGAGCTCGGCACGTTCCTGTTCTCGGCCGAGCGGTTTGATCGAGACCATGCCGCGCTGGCGGTGCTTCTTGGCCTGAACGGCCTGCGAGTCTCCGAGGCTTGCGGAACCAACATCGAGGACCTGGCCTTCCGGCGCGGGCATCGCACGTTAGGTATCCTCGGCAAGGGGAACACAGCCCGCCGCTGTTCCGCTCGTCCCCCGCACGGCGCGCACCATCGATCTCGCCGTAGGCGAACGCCACGAGGGATCGATCCTGCGGCGCAGAGATGGGCAGCGCCTGGACCGGCGCACCGCCCACCGTTGGGTCCGCGCCATCGGCAAGCGTGCCGGCCTCGGTGCCGTCCATCCCCACATGCTGCGCGCCGGGTTCATCATGGCTGCGCTCGACGCCGGCGTACCGCTCCGCGATGTACAGATCGCCGCCCGACACGCCGACCCGAGAACAACGACGATCTACGACCGACGACGAGAGAACTTCGACCGACACGCCGCCTATATCGTCGTCGCCTTCGTCGCCGGCGGCTGACTCACGCCGCTTCGCCTCGAGCGGCACCTTGGAGAACAGAGAGTCCGGCGGCTCTCCACCCTGGGGATGGCTGCGCGGTCGGCGATATCGGCTTGGATGTCCCCGGCAGCTTGCCGGTCGCGCTCCGCTCAACTGCGACGGGCGGCGGCCTTCTTGGCCGGAGCTTTCGAGCTCGACTCGTACTTGAACGAGACCTTCACCTTCGCGCGGTAGGCCGCAACCTTCCCGTTCTCCAGCTGCACGTCGAGCTCGACGACCTCGGCCACGCGCAGATCACGAAGCGACTGCGAGGCCGTCGTCACAGCGGCGGCCGCTGCCTTCTCCCATGATTCTGTGCTCGTCCCGATGAGCTCAACGACGGTGTACACACTCTCTGCCACAACGGCCTCCCTCTCGGATTGACCACACACTAGGCAACCGCGGGCGCGGCTGCTGTCGGTCGCCGTCACGGCTCGGAAACGGGTCGGGCCAGCGCCTCCTACCGCCGGTCAGGAGGCGGAAGTGCGGGAACCGAGTACGCAGAATTCGTTGCCCTCGGGATCAGCGAGCACAACACAGGACTGCTCGCCTTGGCCGACATCAGCGTGTTTCGCTCCAAGGGCGAGCAGGCGCTCGACTTCAGCGTCGCGATCATCCGGCCGGAAGTCGAGGTGTAGCCGATTCTTGTTCAGCTTCGGTTCGGATACTGGGACGAAAAGAAGACCGGGAAGCCGCGCAGCGCTGGGTCGAATCTCGAATTCCTCTGGGTCTTCGTTCACTGCGACCCATCCGAGCGCGTCGCGCCACCAACGACCCAACGATTCGGGATCGTGCGCGTCCACAATCGTTTGTTCCCATTCAAGACTCATGAGTGGAGCGTAGAAAACCTGGTGCTCCCTGCCCCACAACGCCGGTTGGGGGCGCAGGAGAAGTGCCGATCCTCAGCGGTCGCGTCTCGACCGCCGTCGAGCTCGACGGTCGCATCGATCATCCAGATAGCTGGTGGCGCTGCCGCCGCTCATCCGGCAGTAGGCGCGTCGTGATCTGGTCGAGCTGCCTCGCGTTCGGTTGCACGGGCCAGCGCGACTGATCGGCGAGCCGATCGCCGATTCGGGCGCGGACAATTTCGGCGAGACACATCGGGAACGCGCTCGCTATCGCCACGCCTCTGGTGGCACGGTGGGACCCGTTGCATCAAATGGATGAACTGTGGGACCGGAGCTTGATGGCGACGCCGTCATCCAGCCTTCGCCACTGCTCGAGGAGCCCGTGCAGCCGGGCTTGGATCGCATGGATCGTCGTGGGGTCGGCACGCACCGCTCGCTCGTCGATGCCGCCGATGTCGCTCGTCGGGCTGGTCAGAGCGGCGACCGCCGCTTCCGCTTCGAGCAACCCCGAGAGGTCGATGCTGGCCTGCTCAACGCCGCACCGCGTAGCCGAGCTTCAGCCACGCGCGGAATCCGGCCACGAACGTGGCGGTCCCGCCCGTCTGCAGGGCGATCAGCAACTGGTTGTTGACCGAATACCGCGATAGGCCGTTGCGGGCCCGCACGCGCACCCACCGCCGCCAGCCCTCGGAACTGAGCAGCTGCTCAGTGGCCCGGTGGAGCCGTTGGCGGTCGCGTTCGGGCGCTCCTCGCGCTCGGCATCCGTGAGCCGTCGATTGCTGCGCATGACTGGGCTTTCTCTCGCTCGGGGCCCGCCGGGTGCGGGCCATCAAGCGCCCGGACCGCACGCCGCTAGGCGTGCCACCATCGGGGCGGGCCCGCTCCCGATCGGGCTCAGCCAGGGGAGACTGAGCGTCCGGACAGCGGCTTCCAATCTCCGCAATCACCCTCGCGACGCGCCCTGACCGATGCGACTCGGTAGATCGGCCGGACTGGCGCTGGCTCGCCTTGGCTCGGGAGCCCCGCTGTCCACGCTGAGCGGGTCTGCGGCGAGCCAGCCGGATGCTCGCGCGATCGCTAGAGCAGGTCTTTGCCTGGCGTCGCGTTGCCGGCTCGGTCAGACGCTTACGCGGTAGTGGAGGTGAACGACGCCGTTTCCGAACCGGCGCTCATCGAGAAGTTCGAGTTGCGCGCGGACGTTGTCTGGTAGGGCGCGCTTGCCGCCTCCCACCACGATCGGGTTCAAGAACAGATGGCACTCGTCGACCAGCCCCGC
Organism: Acidimicrobiales bacterium; assembly: GCA_038253965.1. Lineage (GTDB taxonomy): Bacteria > Actinomycetota > Acidimicrobiia > Acidimicrobiales > Iamiaceae > JBBSGQ01. Next base: position 16,520 of record JBBSGQ010000026.1, read on the forward strand.
GCCGATTGCCTGGCCGGCGAGCTCGGCACCCCCGACTGCGATGTCGGCCCCCGAGGACTGCTTGAGCCGCCGGACGGCGTCTCGATCGAACTCGCGCTCGATCCGCGTCCTCGTGCTGGA
>JBBSGQ010000027.1:0-16296 GCA_038253965.1 Acidimicrobiales bacterium
CAGCCGCAGGTGGATACCTCAGCAACCCGGGAGTGTCACCCAGGTACCGGAGCCACTGTCGCCCAGGTACCGGACCCGCGTCCCCAAAGTGTCACCCAACTACCGGAGCCACAATGTCCATCATGAACCGGGCCAACACACCGCCGGATACCGATTCGTTGTGGCACGTTTGTGGCACGCCCACCGATCCGAGGTCACAGTACGACATCGACAGGCCTCTGACCAGGGCTTTTGTAGCGCCTCCGGCAGGACTCGAACCTGCGACATGCTGCTTAGAAGGCAGCCGCTCTATCCATCTGAGCTACGGAGGCGGAGGCGGCACACAGAGAGGGCCAGGTCAGGCTCACTCATCGCCGGGCACGTCAGCGCGATGGTAGGCGAGCCGTCCGACGCCGAACCGGATTCGCTCGGGCTGGCCTCAGAGTCGGGCACTCACTGGTCCTCGACCCCGGTGCCTGACGCTGGGGCCACTCATGACTGGTGCTGCTCACTCGCTGCTGACAGCGGTGGGGAGTGTCCCAGGAATCGGACTCAGACGGTTTACAGTTCGGTTGAGGAGTGGGCCGGTTCACCAATGGGCTGGCTCGCAAGGAGAACGTGTGCGACGACAACTGGGGGCCGCCGTTGCGATCCTCACCCTCGGGTTGGGACTGTCCGGAACCAATTCCGCTAACAGCGCGCAGCGAGAGGACCCGGTCAAAGAGCGTGAGCGGGTCCGCACACAACAAGCGGATGTGGCGTCCCGGCTCGACGTGCAGAAGGCGAGTCTCGCCAAGATCGACTCTGCGCTCCAAGCGTTGACCACCGACCTGGTCGCGCAACGGACACTTCTCGGTCAGGCGACTCAGGAGGTTGCCGACGCACGCCAGCATCTCGAGGTCGCAACCGCCGCAGTTGCCCGCACCGAGCGACGCATCTCTGGTCTGGTGACGAAGATGCGCGAGCGGGCGGTCGCCGCATACGTGAGCCCACCGAGTGATCAAGCCATCGACCTGCTCCGCATGACATCGGTCAAGGCAGCCAGTTTCAGGCGGATGTACGGCGAGGTGCGGGCCGCGACTGACGCTGACCTCGCCGATGAGCTCAAGAGCGCACGGTCGGACCTCGAGTTCTCGCGCAGCCAGGCGGCCGCGGCTCGCCACGTCTCGGAGGTCAAGCAGGCGCAGCAACAGGCTCGAACCGCCAAGGTCAGTGCCGCGCGGTCGAGGCAGCTGACGTTCGCGTCGGCCCTCAAGCGACGGATAGACGGCTCGCTCGCTCGAGCTATCCGCCTGGCTCGCACGGACAGGGCGCTCTCGGTCCGAATCGCGCTAGAGCAAGCGGCATTGGCGGCCCGGTTGGCCGCGGCACGTGCCGCCGCCCAGGCCGCGGCGGCGGCCGCAAGAGATCGGGCGGCCGCCGAAGCCGCGACCCGAGCCGCCGCCCGGGCTGCCGCGCGCCACAACACATTTCGTCCAAATGGCCGAGAATCTCGTGCTCTCCCCGCGGTGAGCAAGGTTTCAGCCCCACCTCCGACGAGTGGCATCGGGCTCGCCACCGTCGGCGGGATCACCGTCAGCGCTCAGATCGCCGGCCGGCTGCAGACTCTCCTGACCGCAGCGCGATCAGCAGGCCTCAACCTGACCGGCGGTGGCTATCGGAGTCCGAGCCAGCAGATCACGCTCCGCCAGGCCCACTGCGGCTCGAGCTACTACGCCATCTATCAGATGTCGGCCGGTTCATGTCATCCGCCGACCGCACCTCCGGGCCAGTCGATGCACGAGGTGGGTCTCGCGATCGACTTCAGCAACTGCTCCAGCCATTCGACGGCCTGCTACCGGTGGCTGTCAGCCAACGGGTCACGGTTTGGGTTCTTCAACCTGCCGAGCGAACCCTGGCATTGGAGCATCAATGGCCACTGAACGCTCGGGTCGCCGCGCCAACCGTCGGTCGCCGCCGGGTGCTGCTCTATGCTGGCCGACCTCACGGTGGCCGTAGCTCAGTTGGTTAGAGCGCCGCGTTGTGGTCGCGGATGTCGGGGGTTCGAATCCCCTCGGTCACCCCACTCGAGAGGCCGGCTCTCGCATTGCGAAGCAGCAAGCGGCGACGCGAACAGCTGATCGCCGAGCGATTCTGGTCAGTCGGGAGCGAAAGGGACGTCGGCTAAGGTCGATTTGCGCCTCTAGCTCAATGGCAGAGCAACGGACTCTTAATCCGCAGGTTCCGGGTTCGAATCCCGGGGGGCGCACAACGAAAGTCCAGCTCAGCCAAGAGTCCGCGCAGCTAGCAGGAGTTCGTCTCGTTCCTCACGCGCCCAAAAGCCGTTCTCGAAGATGACACTCTGGCCGAGCCCGAGTAGCTCTTGGCCGAGTCGCCAGAGCCGCTCCTCCAGTCGTACGCGGCTCTGTTCTTCGTAGTAGTCGATTCCAAGATCGTGCTTCCATTCATCGGGGCAGAAGCGTACGGCCGGTACCTCCGACGCAAGTTGCTTGGCGAGTGTCGTCTTGCCGGAACCCGGCAAACCGCAGATGAGAATCAATCGAGCGTCAGTCATGCCTATCCAAGTGTCTCAGTTGGAGGAGGGCATCCTCGAGGCGACCTGGCGATGAGGTAAGAGGCGTCACCGCAAGCTGAGAGACAGGTCGTGTTGAAGGACCACGACCACGAACGTGCTCAAGTCGCTCGCCACGCAGTAGCGGCTCCTCGAGCCGCGAGGACATGGTCAGCCGATGCGCTGCGCCAGCGCGACGATGGTTCCCTCGGGACCTCGGACGTACGCCATCCGCCACGAGCCCTCGTACTCGCCGATCCCGCCCACCAACCCGTAGCCAGCGGACGCCGCCTGGTCGACGGCGGCTTGCAGGTCGTGCACCTCGAAGGCGACGTTGCGCAAGCCGAGCTCATTGGACATGGCGCCCGGTGAGCCCGGTACGGCGTCAGGCCGAACGAACGTCGACAGCTCGATTCGGGTGCCGTCGTCAGGCGGCCGCAGCATCAGGATCTCGGCCTTCGATCCCGGGATGCCGATGACGGTGTCCAGGAACTCACCTTCCACGAACGTCCTCCCCTCGATCTCGAGACCCAGGGTGACGAAGAACTCCGTCACGGCATCGAGGTCGGCGACAGTGATGCCGACGTGGTCGAACCGGCGTACGTGTGACATGTCGTCCATCTTTGCTCGCAGCCCAGCCAGCGCACTATCCCGTGCCACCTGCGGCTGCGCTCGTGACGGGCATTGCCGGCTAGTCGACCGCGTCTGCGTCGGTCCGGGCCGTACCTGGCGCGATAAGAGGCGTTGCACACTGCCCTCGAGGTGCCGGTTGGCAGCGATCGATCCGGCACCGAGGCGGCGATATGGGGCACCCACAACACCGACATCGCGAGACGGCTGTGGTCAGTCGCGCAGGGCAGCGGGCGGAGGCATCTACGTTGGATCTATGGCTGAGCTCAGGGCTGAGATGGAGCGTCTGTGGACTGATCGAGGTTGGGCTGACTCCGATCGGGATGCGATGGAAGCGGTCCGCGAGGCGATCGATCTCCTCGACAATGGTGAGGCTCGTGTCGCCGAGCTGGTCGACGGTGTTGTGGTTGTGCACGAGTGGCTCAAGCAAGCGATCTTGCTGTTCCTCGCCGAGGGGCCGATGACCAGCAGTTCAGTTGGACCGTTCGAGATTGCTGACCGGGTTCCCCTGAAGACGGGTCTCGCCGCTGGCGGTGTCCGGGCGCTGCCCGGCTCGATCGTTCGATGGGGAGCGTTCGTCGATCGCAAGACCGTGCTGATGCCCAGCTTCGTCAACATCGGAGCACGCGTGGGTTCGGCCACGATGATCGATACGTGGGCCACCGTTGGCTCCTGCGCCCAGGTGGGCAACAACGTTCACATCTCTGGCGGAGTCGGCCTCGGCGGCGTACTCGAACCCCTGCAGGCCGCGCCGGTGTTCATCGACGACGACGCCTTCGTCGGGAGCCGCTCGATGATCACCGAAGGCGCACGCGTCGGCCGAGGGGCCATGCTCGGAGCGGGCGTCATCCTGAACCCCTCAATCCCTGTAATCGATGCTGGGACCGGCGAAGTGACCGCACGCGGTGTCGTTCCACCGTGGTGTCTCGTCATCAACGCAACTCGACCCAAGCAGTTCGCGGGAGGAACATTCGGTCTGCCCTGCGCCCTAATCATCAAGCGATTCACCGAAGGCGAGCGACACGACAAGGCTGCCCTCAACGACCTCCTTCGGATGCACGGCGCATCGCTCTAGCTGACGCCGAGCGGCGATCTGGGACGCACGCGGTTCAGACTGCCGTTGCGATGTACTCGGCCTCGAAGCCGTCTGAGGAGTACTGGGTGTGGTCGATGCGAAAGCCGCTGCGTTCGATCATCGGCTCGAGGAGCCATGTGTAGGTGGAGTGCTCGTCACGAACGTGTTCTTCAATGTCGGCGCGTACCCAGTCGCCCTCGGTGGCGCGGTCCGGCAGCGTGGCGCACCACTGCTCGATTCTGTCTGCCGCTTCGGACGGTGCGAACGAGTACACGATGTCCGACAGTCGCAGGATCCGACCGACGCCGACGACGGTCCGCATTCGAGTCAGAGCGACCGTCTTCCAGAAGTCTGGGAGGTGGTGAAGCGCCCAGCGTGAGTAGATGAAGTCCGCTGGCTCGCCTTGATGTTCGTAGCTCAGGAATCCGGCTTCTACGACCTCGACGTTCGACGTCGGTCGGGTGCGGAGTTTCGTGCGGATGACATCGAGCATCAGCGGCGACACGTCGACCGCGACGACACGGGCGCAGTGTGGTGCCGCTGCGAGAGCAAGTTGACCGGTTCCGGCTCCGAGCTCGACGAGTGTCGAACCCTCGTTCAGCCCATGTGAAATCAGGATCTCGACTTCCACCTCGGCCTGAGCGTCTTCCTTGTCGTCGTAGCGGGCGACGTGTCCGGCATCAAGGTTCTCTCGGCCCGCGCTTGCGATCTCGTCCAAGAGCCAGCCCGGTCGCTTGTCGCTTCGCATGCTCAAGCCTCGCATGGACCGAACCACGCACCGGCTTCAAATCGCCGCTCAGCCGGCGTTGGGTGATGCGTTCGCGTGGTCGATCAGCCGCGCGTTCTGGGACACCGATCTGCGCCGGTCCGCGTCCGACAGATCGCCGAATAAGCACACGCCGGCGACAAAGCTGGCGATGATGACACCCGACGTCGAATCCGACCCCGATCGGCGGCTCGGTGCGTGGCCGTCGATCAGGTGGCGCCGATCCGCCGGGCAGCCGCCGCAGCACGGATCGGCTCGAGCGGCACACCGGCCTGTTCACACAGTGTCGCGAGATCGAAGTAGATCGTCTCGCCGTGCATCAGTCCGTCCTTGAACGCTGAAACGTTCGTGAACCGCACAGCGAATGAACCGCCTCCTGGCGGTACATCGAGCCACGGTCCTTCGCTCGTGCCTCTCAGCGTTCCCCACGAGACGAGAAAGTCGTCGCCTCCGGCGAAGCCCTCGTCCTCCGGGGCGAGGTCCGGAAACGCCGTGAAGTACCCGACGTAGGCGGCCCGAGCAGCCTCTCGGCCTTCACTGCGCGTGCCGAGCGCGACGGTCTCCAGATAGCAGTCAGCCGTGAAGGTGTCCATCACCGAGTCGTAGTCGCGACGCGCCTCCGCTTCGCGGTGAACTCGAAAGAGACTCATCATCTCGTCTTGGTCCATGACTCTCTCCGATCTGACGTTGGGAAGAGCCAGCGCATACTGCCCGATCGGTAGCCGCCTTGCTCGCTGGCCGCCTTCGGCGCCAGTCGCGACAGATCGACGGCTCTGGGTCGCGCTTCGCCGATACCGAGGTGTCCCAGAACACGCGGGTTTGCTGACGCCGGGGATCGTGGCGAAAGTGCCGGTATGGGGCACGGGCGCATGGTGGATGATCACCAGAGGCCGCCCCAGCCGCCGACGGCCAGGTTCAAAGCGGGATGGCGCTGTCGTGGGTGCTGCTGGCTTGTCCCGCTGGATGCGGTCCAGCGGCCAAGATGCCTGACCCGTAGATCGCGCTTCCACGACACGAGCCGCGTAGGACCCCGGTCGCTTAGCCGACAACCCCGATCGCCACGACCCGCAATCGAAGGACAGCTCGTCCGGCCCTCGAACGCCCCACGCCGATCGACCGACGTCACGATCCGCACGGCCGAGGCCACCGCCGCTCCGAACACGCCGGCCACAGAAATCTTCCTCCTCCACGCGAAGAAACACCTCCGCCAACGGCCTAGTACTGCATCGACACCACCACGCAACACCGCTCGCAGCATCAACCGGGAGATCCAACGGCTCGCCGACCCATGGAGCCGACGACCCCGCGTCGGTCTGGCTGACGGAACCCACGTCAGTGTCGGCGACCAGATCGCCACACGGCGCAACCGCCGGGACCTCCGCACCGACCAGCACGAACCAGTACGCAACCGGCACAGCTGGAACGTCACCGGTATCGACCGCACCGGCGGACTCACCGCATCGCATCCCGAACGCGGCACCGTCACCCTCCCCGCCGACTACGTCGCCCGCCACGTCGAGCTCGGCTGGGCCGTCACCGGCTACGGCAACCAAGGCGACACCGTCGACACCGGCATCGCCATCCTCGAACCCGGCACCACCCGCAACCACGCCTACGTCGGCCTCACCCGAGGCCGACACAACAACACCGCCTGGATCCCCGACCCCACCGGCACCCTCAACCCCGCCCACCAACTCGCCGACATCATCACCCGGCAACCCGACCACGACTCCGCCCTCGCCACCCAAGCACACTTCCACCGCGAAGCTGGACTCGATCCGCCGGCTGTGCCGGAGCGCAGCCGCACCGAGCCCAGCAACGAACGGCCGACTCAACTAGGACCCGAGGAGCGAACCGATCCGGAGCTCGACGAGCGCATCCGCAACATGCAAGCCCGCCTCAACCGCCTCCAGCGTCGCGGCCCTGGCCGCTGGCTCGGTCGATGACTGCGGCCATCTCGTCACGAGCCGAGACTTGCCCGCGACGAATCACGGTGCGCGAAGGCCTAGTTATGCCAAGGCGCGCCGCGGCACTGGCGCAGCCTCCGACGATGACCATGGAAGGACGGCATCAGTGGACACGACACGAGTGACCTACACCGTGACCGAGGCGGCCGGTGTGCTGGGTATCTCCCGTGCGCTGGCGTATGAGCTGGTGGCCCGAGGTGAACTGCCTTCCATCCGTCTGGGTCGCAGGATCGTCGTGCCGGCTGCGGCGCTGCGGTCGCTTCTTGAGGACCGGTGGGTTCGGCCGGCGTAAAGGCGCTCGTCCCGACCGTCGGCGTCATCGCAGATCGACCCGACTCGGATCAAGAAGCGCCGTACGATGTCAGTCGTGAGTATGCCCGGGGTTGCCGTTGATTTCGAGCGGCTGCGAGACGTCTGCAGCCGCTACGGAGTCTCGCGACTCGAAGTGTTCGGCTCCGTGAGCAGGGGCGAGGCGACTCCCGGCAGCGACGTCGACGTTCTCTACGAGCTCGAGCCTGGAGCGCGCCTCGGGTGGGACATCGAGGAGCTCGCCGACGAGCTTGGCGTTCTGCTTGGCCGGCCGGTTGACCTTGTGTCACGGAACTCCCTTCATGTGCGGCTGCGCGAGAAGGCCCTCAGCGAAGCTCGCCTCCTGTATGCGGCGTGAACTGCTCCTCATCGCGGAAATGATCGAGGCAGCCGAACAAGCGAACGTTCTCGTCGCCAACGCAGACGTCGACTCACTGACCGAAGACCGGCAGCGAGCAGAGGTAGAGCTTGCCCTCGGCGGTGTGGATCTCCGCGTCACTGATCTCCCAATCTGGGAGGTAGCGGCGGACCAGGGTGTGCATGCTCAGTCCGAGGTGACGTTTCTTCAACCAGCCGACGACCCGCCAGAAGGCGAAATGGTCGATGTAGCCGAAGGTCCGTTTGGCAGACCCCGTGACGGAAGTAGTTGCACCATCCCGCAACGTCGGGTTCCAACCGGCGCAGCAGGTCAGCGAGCGTTCGATGCTTTGCTCTGCGAGTCAGCGTCCGCACCTTGTCCTTGATGGCGGCGAGCGCCTTCTTGGACGGATAGGTATAGATCGCTGTCTTGCCGGTCCGGCTGCGCCAGGCCCGACGCTGGATGCGCCAGCCCAAGAAGTCGAACCCCTCATCGATGTGGCAGACCCTCGTCTTCTCTTCCGACAGGCGCAGGCCCATCGGAGCGAGCACCGCAGCCACCTCGTCCCAAAGCCCTTACGGCATCGTCGCGGGTGCCGGCCGGACAGCCGCCGTCAGCTCACAGGCGACGCAGCCATCCATGCCCATCAGTGTCCCACCCTGTCCACGCATCGGCTCGAGGCCAGCCCGTTGGTGGACTGCGCTGTGGGCCGGACATGGCTATTGGCAGATCAGGTTTCGCTTCGAGATCGGATCCGTCCTGGGGGGACGGCGAGGTTGCCTGCCGCGACGTGATCGTCGAAGCCGCCTACTCCTCGGAGACCTCGGCGGCCGGTCACGGCGAAGACCACAGCGAAGAGTGTGAATCCGACCAGGACGATGGTGGCGCCGGAGGAGACGTCGAGGTGGTAGCTGAGATACATGCCGACCAGGCCGCAGAGGCCGCCGGTGAGGGAGGAGATCCAAAGCATCTTGGCGAAGCTGTTGGTGAGCATGCGAGCGATGACGGCGGGTACGACGATCGCCGCGGCGATGAGGGTGACACCGAGGACCTTCATCGAGGCCAGGATGGCGAAGCTGAGGAGCAGCATCAGTAATGCATCGACTCTCCCGGTGTTGACGCCCGAGACCTCGGCTACCTCCGGATCGAAGGTCGTGAACAACAGCTTGCGGTACGCAACCAGGATGACCGCGGCGGTGAAGATCGCAACGGCGAACACCAGCCACATGTCTGCGGTGGAGACCCCGAGGACGCTTCCGAAGACGGTGGCTTCGATGCTGCGCTTGACCCGGCTGTAGAAGCCGAGGAGAGCGACACCGAACGCGAAGCTGGCAGTGGTGATGACGCCGATGGCGGCATCGGAGCCGATGATCCGACGCTTGGTCACCCGGCTGATGGCCAGTCCCGAGGCGAGCCCCCAGAGTCCGGCACCGACGAAGAAGTTGACCGAGACGGCTGCGCAAATCGCAGCCCCGCCGAAGATGGCGTGGCTGAGCCCGTGCCCGATGTAGCTCATACCTCGGAGAGTGACGAAGACGCCGAGGAGGCCGCAGAGGGCACCGGCGACCGTGCAGACGACGAGCGCGTGGCGGAGGAAGTCGAACTGCAATGGCTCCAAGAGAACGTGCATCAGTCCCTCCGGCGCAGATCGTGGATCTCGTCGCCACCGCCAGGGCGGTCGACGACGAGCGGCATACCGGCATGTTCGAGGACTTCCATCGGTGCGCCGTAGACCTGTTCGAGGATGGCTGGCGTGAGCACGTCGCGAGGCGAGCCTCGGCCGGCCACACGTACGTTGAGGCAGAGCAGGGTCGAGAGGTGAGCGGCCATGCCGTTCAGGTCATGGGTGCTCAGCACGATCGCCAAACCGTCGTCGTGCAGCTGGCCGAGGAGGTGAAGAACCTCATGACGGGTTCGGACGTCGACCCCCGAGGTCGGTTCGTCGAGGAACAGGATCTGAGGTCGTCCGAGCAGGGCCCGGGCGATGAACACTCGTTGCTGTTGGCCGCCGGATAGTTCCCGGATGTGGCGGTGGCCGAGCTGGCCGATGCCGAGCCGCTCCAAGATGTCGGCCACCTCGTGTTTCTCTTCTCGGCTGGGCCACGGGAGACGCCGTCCGTCGACCCGAGCCATGAGCACAACTTCGGCCACCGTGACGGGGAACTGCCAGTTGACGGTCTCGACCTGGGGCACGTAGCCGCACCGCAGACCGCGGCGGCGAACGACCTGCCCGCGAGAGGGGTCCACTGCACCCAACAGCAGGCGCAACAGGGTGGTCTTGCCGGATCCTGATGGACCGACGATCCCGAGCAGCTCGCCGTCTGCAATATCGACGTCGACGTCGAGCAGCACCGGCTGCTCGCCGAAGGTGTGGGAAACACCTCGGAGACTGACGAGTGGCTCAGCGGTCATTGCGGGTAGTCGGCGTTGTCTCGCGTCACGTCCGAGGCATCGAACGCCGACATCTGCGACGCGTCCCCCTTCAAGTTGGAGATCATCGTGACGTAGTCGGACTTCATGAGCCCGAGATAAGAATGGTGCTCGTCGCCGGGACTGCCGGGAAGATCGTCGTCGCGAAGCCTGTCTACGTACTTCACCCCGGCTTCCTTGCCGAGTTCGGCGAGCACCGGGCTCGGGAACACCTCCGAGCCGAAGATCGCAGGCACCTTCTCGCGTCTGATCTGTTCGATCAGCTTGGTCACTTCCTTGGGTGTCGGATCCTCGAAGCTCGAGATCTGGATCGCCCCGATGATCTTCCAGTGGTAGTACGCCGAGAAGTAGGCGTAGGCGTCGTGGTAGGTGAGCAGCTTGCGGTTGTTTGCGGGCATCGAGCTCGACCCTGCGATGAACCGCTTGCTCAAGTCATCGGTCTTCGCCTCGAACTTCGCCGCGCTCGCCTTGTAGTAAGCGGCGTTCGCCGGATCAGCCTTGGAGAGCACACTGGCGGTTATCAACGCATAGCACTTGGCCATCGGCGGATTCGTCCACAGATGCGGGTTCGGCTTACCGCCGTCGCGAGGAAACGAGAAGTCATAGATGTACTCGTCCGGGCTGAGGACGAGCGATCCGAGCTCGGTCACCTGTCCGCTCGAGGGAATGTTCTTGTCGGCCAGTTCCTTGGTCGGATCCTCCAACGACAGACCGTTGACGAAAACCACATCAGCCGTCGAGAACAGCTTCGCGACACTCGGTTTCGGCTCATAGGTATGGCTGTCCTCGCCTTCCGGGATCACCCCGTGGACCTCGGCTCGGTCGCCCGCCACATTGGCCACGATCGACGTTATGGGCGCGACAGTCGTGTCGACCTGGAGCTTGCCCTGCCTCGGCCCAGACCGAGCCTCGCCTGCCTCACCGGCCCGAGCCGGGCAGGTGAACCGCGCGTCCTTTCGGATCGCCGCTGCAGTCTTCGGGTCGCCCGCGGCACTGGCCTCCGCGAAGTCTGCCTTGCCTCCGCTCGAGGCGACCGACCTCTTGTCGCTCCCGCACCCACCGGCGAGCAATGCGGCGACCACCACCAATCCAGTTGCGATCCCATGACGCCTCGAACCCATGAAGAGAGACTCTACTGCGACTAGGTTGCATCTGCCTAGATGATGCAACTAGGCCGCGGCGCCTTGCGGCCCCGACCGCTTCCTGCGCTGGCCGTCGTCGGTCGACGGCGCCTCGGCCGACGCTCAATGGACGTGTTCGAGCGGTTCCTGGTGGCCGCTCTCCTGCGCGCATGTACGGCATCGACCCTCGATCGCAAAGTGCTGGGACCGCATGACGAAGCCGTAGTTATCGTCCAGGTCACGCTCCACGCGCTTGAACACGCTCGAAGGTACTTCGACGACCTTTCCGCAGGACTCACAGATCAGGTGTTGGTGAAGATCGGACCTCAGGTGATAGACGGCCGGCCCATGACCGAAGTGGGTGTGCTCGACCATCCCCAGATCACTCAATGTGTCGAGCGTCCTGTACACCGTCGCTCGGTGAATCCCCGGATGGCCGGCCTGCACCCGATCCGCCAAGTCTTCCACGCTCAGATGAGCATCGGCCTCAGCCAACTCTTGCAAGAGCACTCGACGGGCAGTCGTCAGACGCTTTCCCCGCCTCCGCAGCTCGTCCAGCATCGATGTCAGCTGGGTATCGGGCATCGCCGAGAAGCGTAGCCAGACGCCAAGGGCCCTCAGGCTCAGGACGGACTGCCGACGCTGGGAATGATGTGGCAGACCTGGGCAGCTGAACAATCTTCGGGGTTGAGACTGCGGCCTCGCTTGACGAGGGCGTCGAGCTCGCCGCGGAGTTGGTGCAGTTCGGAGATCCGGCGATCGAGATCAGCACTCCGGCGCTCGACGAGGGTCAGGACGTGGTCGCAGGGTGCCTGGCCCTTCTCGCGGGAGGCGATCACCTTGCGAATCTCGGCGAGCGTCAGCCCTACGGCTTGAGCCGAGCGTACGAAGGCAAGGCGTTGGAGGACTTCTTCGGGGTAGTCCCGGTAGCCGTTGGGGCTGCGGGATGCAACGTCGAGCACGCCGATGTCTTCGTAGTAGCGGATGGTCTTCGCGGTTACGCCACTCCGGTCGGCCACCGTCCCGATGCGCATGACTGGGAGCCTATGGGCTTGACCTTCCAGTGCAGAGGAAGGTGCAAGGTGGTGGGGTGGACGTGAAGGTGTTGTACTTCGAAGGGTGCCCGAACCGCCAGGTGGCGTCGGAGCGGCTGCGTCAAGCGTTTCAACGGGCAGGCCGGGGCGAGGTGGAGGTGACGCTCCAAGAGGTTCAGACCGAGGAGGAAGCCGCTTGGATGGGCTTCACCGGGTCTCCCACCATCCTCATCGACGGCTGGGACCCGTTCGCCGAAGGGCCCATGACACCGAGCTTGTCGTGTCGGATCTACCGGACCTCGGCCGGCCCCCAAGGCTCACCAACGGTCGAAGAGCTCGAAGCCGTGTTGCGGAGATGAGCACCTCTCGGGCTGACGGAGTCATGGGCTTGGCGGCAGTCGGGCTCGCTGTCTGTTGCGGGCTTCCATTGCTGTTGGCGGCCAGTGCCAGCGTGGTCATCGCCGGAGTTGCTCTGCGCCTGTGGTTGTTTGCAGCGGTTGGCGTAGTTGCTGTCGCCATCGTGCTGGCTCGGCGGCAGCAGCATCGGAGTACGCGACGAAGCGGGGCCAGTGATGGCGAACGCAGTTGATGCTGCGGCGCTCATCGACTTGGTGGCCAATGGTGCACAGCTGGTGGAAGTTCTCCCCGAGGACGAGTACGCCGAGGAGCACCTGCCCAGTGCCATCAACTTGTCGCTCAAGGGTCTCGACGAGCGGAGCGCGGCGGCCACACTCGACCAGAACAGGCCCGTCATCGTGTACTGCTGGGATGGTCTCTGAGACATGAGTCCACGAGCCGCGGGCCGGCTCGCTCGACTCGGTTATGACGTCTACGACTACACCCTCGGCAAGGCCGACTGGCTGGCCACCGGGCTACCCGCCGAAGGTTCCCGATCAGGGGCGGCCCGCGTGCTCGACGCCGTCGACCCGGCCGTCTCGACGTGCGAGCCAGACGAGCCGGTAGAAGCGATCGCCGCCCGCGTGGTCAACTCGACGTGGCGAGTGTGTGTCGTTGTCGATGAGGAACGGGTCATCCTCGGCAGGCTTCGCCTCGACAACCTTGCCGCCCAGGGGCCAGCGGAAGAACACATGGAGCCAGGGCCGACCACGATCCGGCCAAGTGACGACCTGGCCGAGGTGCGCGAGCGCATGTCCAAGCGGAACGTCCGAACCCTGCTGGTGTCCACACCGGCCGGCGTTCTGCTGGGGGTGTTGGGCCAGCACGGCGACCACTGACCTCAGCTCTTCAGGAGCAGACTGGCGGGAGTCAGATGGAGGAGGCGTCCATGAGGAAGGGACTTGGACGGGTCAGTGTGATCTATCTGCTCTCCGCAAGGCTGCTGAGCATGAACGCGAAAAAGGTTCGCCTTAGCGGGCATGGTCAGCGCTTGCGGGTGAGGACCCACGGCGCTTGGAGCGATCCTATAGCCGGACTAACCGAGTGCTGCCGGGCTTCGGTTGCTCTCGACAAGATGCTGTCCGAGTCGATCCGCCGAGCAAGAGACGCTGGCCGCTCTTGGGCGGAGATCGGCCAGGTCCTCGGCGTCGTCGAGAACGCGCAGAGCTGGCCCGACGTGCGAGAGGGTATGGCCCGCAGCCGTCAGGTCCTGTGGGACCGACCATTCAACTCGGATGACTGAGTCCTAGTGCCGCAAACGCCTATCGCCGACGTCATGCGGTGGCGACATCGAGGGAGGCGACCATCTTGCGTACGCGGCTTTCGATCTCGTCTCGTATCGGTCGGACGGCACCGACGTCTTGACCGGCTGGGTCTTCGAGCTCCCAGTCTTCGTAGCGTTTGCCGGGGAACAGCGGACAGCTGTTTCCGCAGCCCATTGTGACGACGACGTCCGCAGCTTGGACGATCTCATCGGTCCAGGGTTTGGGGAACTCGGCGGTGATGTCGATGCCCACCTCGGCCATCGCGGCGATCGCAGAAGGGTTCACCTCGATGCGCGGTTCAGAGCCGCCCGATCAGGCGACGGCCCGGTGCCCGGCGAGGTGAGAGAACCAGCCGAGCGCAGCGCTGCTCGCATCTCGGTGGTTGGTGCGGGCGCCTCTGCCATGGCCTTCCCCTATTCGAGGTGGTCGGATTGTTCGTGCGGGACGACGAGGTCCTCGGCGGGCAGGCGGGGATAGAGGTACCGGGACAGCGCGACGGCGCCCAGGGCACCGATCAGTTGGGCCAGGATGAACGCAGGAGCCGAGGACGGTTTGATGCCGGCGAACGTGTCGGTCAGTGTTCGACCGATGGTGACGGCCGGGTTGGCGAAGCTGGTCGAGGACGTGAACCAGTACGCCGCGGCGATGTAGCCGCCCACCGCGAGGGGTGCGGCGCTCCCTCGACCTGAGCGGACCACGCCCAAGATGACCATCAAGAGCCCGAAGGTGGCGACGACTTCACCCAGCCAGAGGCCAGCCGATGACCGCTGATGGGTGGAGAAGGTGACTGCGGAAAGGTCGAACATGAGGTTGGCGATGATCGCCCCGACACACGCGCCGAGGATCTGGGCCACGGCGTAGACGGCGACCTCGGCACTGGCCAGGCCGCCGCGCAGGCGGTCGGCCAGCGTGACGACGGGGTTGAAGTGGGCGCCCGACACTGACCCGAAGGCCAGGATGAGGGCGATGAGCCCGGCCCCCGTGGCGGTTGAGTTCTCGAGGAGCTGGAGGCCAACGTCGTGAGGCGAGAGGCGCTGGGCGAAGATGCCCGATCCCACGACGATCGCCACCAGGAACGCAGTGCCGACCAGCTCCGCAGCGGCCTTGCGACCAAGCTCACGGTCCACTCGCTCAGCAGCAGGCTGAAGCGGTGGGCTGTCCGGCGAGATCAGGACGGCTCGCACAGCAAGCCGCTCCGCTCGGATCGACCGTCCGGAGCTCGTCGTTCGGCATATCGGTGTCAGCCAACACGGTGTAGATCTCCCAGGGTTCGCCGTCAGGA
Organism: Acidimicrobiales bacterium; assembly: GCA_038253965.1. Classification (GTDB taxonomy): domain Bacteria; phylum Actinomycetota; class Acidimicrobiia; order Acidimicrobiales; family Iamiaceae; genus JBBSGQ01. The sequence goes on from JBBSGQ010000027.1 coordinate 15,164, forward strand.
CCATCCACCAACACCTTGTCCTGTATGGCGTAGCAACACCCGACCTGATCCTCGATCGCAGTGGCCATGCCCTCCGCAGCCAGGCGGGCCTGGGCCGCGCTCACGTCGTTGGTCGACGCGACCTCGACGCCGAGGTGGTTGAGCGAGCCACCCGGCTTGGTGCCATCTTCGATGAGCACCAGCTTGAGCGGCGGCTCGGCGATGGCGAAGTTCGCATAGCCCGGATGCACCTTGGCGGGCTTGGTGGCGAACAGCTTGGAGTAGAAATCGATGGCTTCTTCGAGGTTGGAGACGTTCAGGGCAAGCTGCACACGGGACACGATCGATGCTCCTATAGATTGACGATTGTCAATGCAGTATGGTCCTCGTATCGATGACTGTCAATACGTAAACGGGGTGAGGATGACCAGGACAAAGACGATGCCGTTGACCGTTATGTGCTGCAGCCCGGTCACCGAGGCGCCCCTCAGCGAGGCAGACGCCGAGGAGCTCGCTCGCGTGCTTGCTGCGCTGGCCGACCCAGTACGGCTCCGGCTCCTGTCACTGGTCGCCGCGCAGAACGAAGTCTGTTCGTGTGATCTCGAAGCTCCGTTGGGCAAGAGCCAACCGACCGTGTCACATCACACCAAGGTCCTCTCCGAGGCCGGCCTCCTGCTTGGCGAGAAGCGCGGCCGATGGATGTGGTGGCGAGTCGAACCCAACCGACTGGCCGCCGTCCGTACAGCCCTCGGCGGCTGACACCGGACTGCCGTCGGTGCGCGATGTGCTCGTTGGTGTCTCGGGGCCGCGGTAAGGCGCAGGTTGGCGCGCCCAAGCCGCCACCACCGGCACCACCGGCACCACCGCACCAACCTTGCCTGCCGCCAGTAGGCGCGACGTTGATCGCATCGTGTGCGGACCCGCAACTGGCCATGTCTGTCTCTACGCATTTGTGCCGTCGTTCGGGCGCCTAGCTGGTCGAGTCGGGCTGTTCCGCTCCTCCTCCTCCTCCTCCTCCTCCAAGGCCGGAGTCTGGTGGGAATGCCACCTCACCTTCGTGCCAACGCCGCAAGGCCTCGAACGGATAGATGCCGGTGGAGTGGCCGTCGTTCCAGACGATGACAAGGCCCCACGCTCCGTGAAGCTCAGCGTTC
>JBBSGQ010000028.1:0-15901 GCA_038253965.1 Acidimicrobiales bacterium
ATCATCAAAGGCGGATGTCGGAGCGATCTGAGCGATGCCGTCGTCGCCGCATACGACGCGCCCTTTCCCGAGGACTCCTACAAGGCGGGGGCGCGCATCTTCCCGAGGCTCGTGCCCACCAGCCCCGAGGATCCCGCCGCGCCAGCGAATCGGTCCGCCTGGGAATCGTTGGCCCGTTTCGACCGGCCGTTCCTGACCGCGTTCTCCGACAGTGATCCCGTCACCAAAGGTGGCGAGCGAGTGTTCCAGGCGACGGTTCCGGGGGCCGCCGGACAGCCTCACACGGTCATCGAGGGCGGCGGTCACTTCCTGCAGGAGGACAAGGGTCCCGAGCTCGCCCGAGTCGTCGCCGACTTCGTGGCGGCGACCTCCTGAGCGTTCAAACGCCTCGCCAGCGGTCCAGCCAGCCTCGCACCAGACCGGTGGCGAAGAGCACAAAGGCGACGAACAACAGGAACTTGAGGGCCTTCACCAGTAACGCAAGGAGCAGGAACAGGACGGCCAGCACGATCAGCACAAGGAACAGAACCACGGCCATCCTCCTCATCAGGTCCTCTCGTCGGGCGTGACGAAGGACCCGCCAGTCCTACCCGCTCCCTGAGTCCGGACACCCCTGGGGCACGTGCCGCCGGGGAGAGACATCCACCTCCGCATGCCGGTATCGCCCCTGGTCGCTCAACCGGAAGCCCCAACGAGCCGATGGGACACCCGATGGGAAGTCGAGCGTCGTGCTCTAAGAGTGTTCCTACGGCCCGGGCCGATCGCCAGAACCCTGATGGCGCCAGCCCAAGCGGCCCGACGCTCGTCGGGCGACCGGACAGCAGCCTTTCGAGTCCGAGCCTCGGTGAGCACGAGTTTGCGCCCCCTGCCGAGGTCTGTCGGCGCATATGGGCCGACGACGCGTATGGCAGGGTCATCCTCGACGCGAGCGGCGCCGTCCGCTGGCTCAACGCAGCCGCCGCGACGATGACCGGATACACGGCCTCCGACGTGATCGGGCGCAGCATGGCCGACTTCATCGCACCAGATGACGTGGCCATGGCCATCGAGGCGGTGGCGGAGATCGAGGGCGAGGTGTCGGAGGCTGACGAAGGCGTGCCGATGGTGTTCTGCCTGATCCGCGCGGATGGCTCGATGATGCATGCGGAGACCGGCGCCGCCAACTTCCTGGGCGTCCCCGAGCTCGGCGTCATCTCGCTGCGACTCCGTCCGTATGACAGTCAGCGTCACCTCGAACACTTTCTGACCTCGCTCGTGGGCGGCGCGTCGATCGAGAGCAACCTCATGTTGCTGGTCCGCTCACTCGATCACCTGGTCCAGGAGAGTGCTTCGGTCATCGTTCACGGATGGGACGGGACGCGGTTCAGCGAGATGGTGTCGGCGAGCGTGCCCCGCAATCTCACCGGCATGGACACGCTGCCCACGGAGAACCTCGACCGGCTTCCCTGGGACCGCTGTCGACACAGCGGCGAGGTCGAGTGCTCAATCGTCGAAGACCTGCCTGACTCCGTGCGAGTCGCTGCGCTCGAGCACGGGTTCAGGGCTTGCTGGGCAACACCGATCGTTGCGCCACACGAGGGTGTCGTCGCCGTGATCATCGTGTGGAGACGCCGCGCCGTCTCGCCTCGGGTCGGCCATCGCCGCGCCCTCGAGCATTTCTGCGACGCAGCAGCCCTGGCGTTCGAACGCCGTCACACGGACGACCTGCTGGTCCGGGCAGCCACCGTGGACCCTCTCACCGGGATACCGAACCGGTCGCAGTTCTTCGCCAGCCTGGAGGTCGGCATGAACACCACCGAGCCCGGGCGGCTCGGAGTGCTGTACCTGGATCTCGACGGCTTCAAGCCGGTCAACGACACCCACGGCCACCGCATCGGCGACCGCCTCCTGACGGTGGTCGGTGCCCTGCTCGCGGCAAGCGTCAGGCCGGGGGACATGGTGGCTCGATTGGGAGGTGACGAGTTCGCGGTGCTGTGCGAGGAGGTGAGCGGGGAGGACGAGCTCTGTGCAGTGGCCGACCGACTCATCCAGGTGATCAGCCAACCGGTGTCGTTGGACGGCATCGAGGTTGCGATCGGCGTGAGCATCGGGGTGGCCGTGGCCAAGATCCACGGTCACACCCAGGACGAGGTGCTCGATGCAGCGGACGCTGCGCTCTACAGGGCCAAGCGGGAGGGTCGGGGCCGGTACCGGGTGGCATTGCCGAGCTCACCTGCGGCGATCAGCTGACCGGGTCGGACCGCACCACGTCAGCCGGACCGTACGAGGCCGAGGTTGACCACGAAGAGCAGCACACCGGCCGTCACCCCGAACGCGTGCCAAACCTCGTGGTACCCGAACCAGGTGGGCGAGAGCTTCGGTCGGTTCAGGAAGAACAGGACAGCGCCGGCTGTGTAGAGCAGACCGCCGGCAACGATGAAAGCCAACGTCCAGGGCCGGTGGATCAGCGCCGGCAGCGCGGAGAGCCCTGCCCAACCGAGCACGATGTAGAGCGCGTTGCCGAGTCGGGGGAAGCGTTCGATGGCCACCAGCTTGAGGACCACGCCGCCGATCGCCGCCGTCCACATCGACCCGAGCAGCACCCACCGCCACGGGCCGCCGAGGGCCAGGATGCACACCGGCGTGAAAGTCCCGGCGATCAGCACGAAGATCATCGAGTGATCGGCGCGTTGCATCACCTGTCGAGCTCGTGGGGAACGGGCGAACACGTGGTACGACGAGCTCGTGAGGTAGAGGAGGACTCCGGCTACGCCGTAGACCCATGCGGCGATGACCGCCCTGGTGGAAGTCGCCGATCGTACGAGCCACACGAGGCCCGCCACCGACGCCAGACAGGCGACCTGATGTAGGCGTCCCCGTAAACGGGGACGCACAGTCTCGATCACACTGTCGAGCACTGTCTCGATCACGTCGTCAGACATGGCACCCCCTCTTGAGCTCAACTCCGATGTTGGTGTGGATGGCAGGACAGACCTCCGACCCCATCGGCCGGGGCGCGCCCTCTCTTAGTCGCGGAGGATGATTGCCGATACCGGCTCTCGACAGGGGTCGGGTGGGTCTTTCCCGGTGCCGCCAGTGACCGGGGGAACCGTGGTGCCGTAGCCTCAACCGCTGACCAGGCCCCACCGGCGAGAGGGACGGCTCCAGGCACGATCTGGTTATATGCAAGATCTGGTCATCCGCCCCGGCCGGTTGGTCGATTCGCCTGACTCAGATCTCACTGTCGACGTGCATCGGGGGCGCCCACCCCGACCCGTCCATTCCATCTCTCGGAGCTGGGTCAGTCCGGGTGGCCCGCCTCGTAGGTCTCCTCGCCCTCGGCCCGCTGCTCGTACAGCTGCTCGGCCCGCTGGGAGTCGCCGCCGGCCTCGTCCATCGCCGTGTCGGCGACGTCTTGGTCTCGGGCCACGTTCTGTCCGAACCAGTCATCGACTGTGCTGTTCTCTGGTTCGCGAACCTCTTCCTCAGGGTCAGCCATGATTGCCACCTCTCTCATCTCGTCTCGGGTAGCTGATGGATACCCGCTCGGAGGGAGTCCACCCCCAACGCGCACGAATCGGGATCAGTCGAGGTCGTCCCCTCGGGGCCTCTCACGCTCTCCGGCGACCGTGTCAGCGGCATAGGCACCGCGCTCGCCGAGCGGCGCGGGGTCGCCATCGGTGGTGTCTCGCCTGGTCTGGCGCTCCGCCTCACCGTTGATCTCGGCACCGAGCAGCACGGCGAATGCGGTGATCAGCAACCACAGCTGCACGATCGCGATCGCTCCGAGGCTTCCATATGTCTCGTTGAACGAGGACGCGCCGTTGGCGTACACAGCGAACAAGGCCGAGCCGAGCAGCCACAGCACCGTCGCAACGATCGCCCCGGGCGTGACCCACTGCCATCGGGCCTCCTTGCGTGCCGGCCCGTAGCGATAGAGGACACCCAGGCCGAGCACGGCGGCCGCCAGCACGATCGGCCAACCCAGGACGATGCTGACGACCGTCCCGGCCGGTCCGAGGTGCGATGCCAGCCGGGGCCCGAGACCTATCACGAACATCCCGCCCACTCCCACGATGACGCCGGCGCCGGTGAAGGCGAGCGCCAGCAGACGGATCTTGATGAAGCTCCGGTTCTCCTCCTCGTCGTATGCCGCGTTGATCGCTTCGATCAGGGTGCGCATCCCCTTCGAGGCGCTCCACAGAGCCGCCACCACTGCGAACGCCAGACCCAGCCCCAGCTTGGAGTTCGACGTGCGGGTGATCGACTTCAACTGCTCGTTCATGAACCGCACGAGGTCGCGGGGTAGCGCCTGGTCGAACTTCGACACGAGCTTGGAGACGTCTGCCGGGTTCGCGACGATCCCGTACACGTTTATGACAGCGACGATGGTCGGCACCAGAGCGAGAAAGAACCAGAAGGCCACACCGGCCGCGAGGATCGGCAGGTTGTCGCTCTTCATCTGCTGGGCGCTGCGTCGCAGCACGGCTATCCAACCGCGAGCGTGCAGGTCGGTCGGCCCGTCCGCCTCTCGCCCGTGAGCCTCAGCGACTCGATCGGCGTCTCTTACCTTGGTGCCGGTTTGCCCCACGGGGACCATCCCATCAGTCGTCGATCTGTCCGCTTGGCGAGCGATTCCTACCCGCTGGCCGTTGCGAGCCACACGTTTGCTGGCAATACGCGCTCACCTACTGGCATGGCCGAGGCGGTCGCTGGATATAGAGGGCGGACCCGCCCGCCGTCCGGTCGTTTCCACCGACGCGCTGCGGGCGGTACTTTTCAACTGCCGACTGGGTGCTGGCCGGCCTTCCGTCAATAAGGAGATTCGATGACCGACGCGGTGTCGACCGAGCCAACGCAAGTTGTTGCTCAGGCGTCCGACGGAGGCTGTCAATGGCCAGGGTGACCCGTCACATTCGGGCAGCTCGCAGTGACGTGTTCGAAGCGCTCGTCCGGCCCGAGACCTATCCGGAGTGGCTCGTGGGTTGTCGTGAGATCCGCGAAGTGGACGACACGTGGCCGGAACCTGGCAGCCGTTTCCATCACCGTGTCGGGCTCATCGGCCCGGTGACCATCCCGGACTCCACCTCGGTGCTGGAGATCGAACCCGATCGAACGCTGTCGCTCGAAGTCCGCGCCCGGCCGTTCGTGCGAGCCCGGGCCACGTTCACGCTCGAGGACGAAGGCCAGGAAGACGGTCGAGCGATCACGCAGGTCACGCTCGAGGAGGTTCCCCTCGGCCCACTCGCCCCGCTGAGACCTGTGCTCGATCCGCTGCTGGTTGGCCGCAACATCGCGTCGCTCAACGCGCTCGTGGCCTTCCTCAACACCCCGAAGTCCTCACGCTCGCCGGACCGTGCCCGGGCCGCGAAGTCGTTCGACAACTGAGGACTCGAGCGGATAGGTCGCCCGTCGGGGTCGCCACCGTTGTTCTCGCCAGGCTGCGCCTGGCGTGACGACGCCGTATCGATGGGTCGCCTCGCCTATCGGCTCGCCTCCTGAGCGGTGATCAGGTGCGTCGCACGACAGCCGTCACGCGACTCCGCCGGCTGGCCGCGAGCGCGGCTCGCGCCGCGTTCGCGCCGGCGGCCCCGTGCACACCGCCTCCCGGGTGAGCCGATGCCGACGCGAGGTACAGGCCGCCAACAGGGGTTTCGGCACGACTGCGGCCTGGTAGCGGCCGGAAGACCAGCTGTTGGTGCAGCTGCGCGGTGCCGCCGTTGATCGCTCCGAAGCTCAGGTTGCGGTCGGCGGCCTCGAGTGAAGGCGGGGTGAACACGTGGCGACCACGGATGGTCGATGCGAAACCAGGAGCCAGCAGCTCGATCTCTGCTTCCATGCGCCGCACCATGGCGTCGACGTCGGCCTCGTCCCACGTACCGCTGATCTCCTTGCGGCTGTCGCCCCGCACGTCGCGCGGCCCGTGGGTGTAGGCCCAGGCAGTCTCGCGGCCTGCGGGCTGGCGTGTCGGGTCGGTCATGCTCTGCTGGCCGATGAGCAGGTAGGGACGGGCCGGAACGAGCCCGCGGGCGAGCTCGGAAGCGAAGACGGTGAGCGCGTCGACCCCCTCGGCCACATGGACCGTGCCGGCCTGCCTGGCTGCGTCCGCCTGCCACGGGATCGGCGTATCGAGGGTCCAGTCCACCTTGACAGTTGCGTTGTCCCATTGGAAGCGCTGCAGATCTTCGAGGAGATCCGCCGGCAGATGCTCAGGGCGGACGAGCCGGCCATACAGTGCCGGCGCGCTGACGTCGGCCACCACGGCGCGACCGGCCGTGATCTCGGTCCCGTCGCCGAGCCGCACCGCCACCGCCCGGCCCTTGCGCACGATGACCTCGTCGACCGGTGTATCGCACAGCACCGAGCCGCCGCGAGACTCCAACCGGCGCACCATTGCCCCCGAGAGCGCACCGGACCCTCCCTCTGGCACGGGGAAGCCGACGGTTTGGCCCAGGCAGCCGAGCAGCCAACCGAACATACCGCTCAGCGTCAGTTCGGGTCCCAGGTCGGTGTGCAGGGCCAACCCGGCAAGGAGCCGGCGCGCCTGCTCGGACTGGAACTCCTCCTCGGCCATGCGGCGTATCGGCAGCAGCATGAAGCGAGCGAACCGCGCCCACTCACGCACCGATAGGGACCGAGCCAGTCGGGCGCCGGCGCGTACCGGCGGGAACGGGCTCATCAACGCATCCACCAGTGGACCGCCGACCTCGTCCCACCGTTGCATCATCCGTCGCCACGCGTCGCCATCACCCTTGTGGTACTCGTCGAGCGAAGCTGCGGTCTCGTCGATGTTGCGCGACAGCACCGGACAGGTCCCGTCGACGCTCGGATGGGCGAGGACCAGCGGAGCGTGACACCAGCGGAGGCCGTGTCGTTCGAGGTCGAGCTTCGCCAGCACTGACGAAGCAGCTCCGAGTGGGTAGAACGCGCTGAAGAGATCGTTGGTGAAACCAGGCTCGATCAGCTCAGCAGAACGCACCGCGCCGCCCGGACTGTCCGCAGCTTCCACCACCACCACCGACCATGCCTGGTCCGCCAGCAGGTTGGCCGCCACCAGCCCGTTCGGACCAGACCCAATGATGACGGCATCTGGCTGCATAGAAGGCGATCCCCGCTCGAGAGCACAGGCAAACAGGAATGGAACGGACGGCCCGTCGCGCAGCCGATCGTGCCGTGTGGCTCGCGATGGTAGATCGCGTCCTGGCCGCGAGGTGAAGCCTGGCATCTAAAACCGGTCGAGCGACTGCCCCGCTTCGTGACAAGCCGCGGCAAACGGTTCATCTCTGTGCATAGCTGAGGGTAGGAGCCGGGCACGGGCCACGAGAGGAGTGTGACCACGATCACCGAACCTACGGCGCCTGGTCTCGATGCCGTCGGCGTGGCTGGTGAGAGTCGTCGCTCCCAGCTGCTCCAGGACCAGGTCGACGTGCTGAGAGCGCGGCAGACGGTGCCCAAGGGCCTCCACGCCTCGGACTCGCGGAGCATGCCAGGAGTCGATCTGGATGTGTGGCTGCTGCACGTGCGATACGCGCGTCGTCGCCAGCCGGAGCTGAGGGCGAAGCTCGTCGATGAGTACCGCGGCTACGCGATGTCCCTGGCGAGACGACTCCACCGGGAGGGAGAACCTCTCGATGATCTGACCCAGGTGGCCATGGAGGCCCTCCTCGTGTCCATCGATCGGTTCGATCCGGCTCGAAGCGTTCCGTTCCCGGCGCTCGCCACTCCGACGATCGTCGGCGCACTGAAGCGCCACTACCGCGATCACGGCTGGTCGCTACGAGTGCCCCGTAGTGTCCACGACATCGCCGTCCCGGCCCGGGATGCTGCCGACCGCCTCACCGGCCGGCTCGGCCGGTTCCCTACCGTGACCGAGGTCGCCGCCGAGCTCGGCATCGCCGAGGAGAGCCTCCTCGCTGCCCAGGAAGCCACACATGCTCGGGCGACATCGTCGCTCGATGCACCGGTGGGAGAGGGCGAGCGGCGCGGCGACCTGCTCGGCGCTGTAGACACCGCGATGGCGTTGGCCGAGAACCGGGTGCTCCTTCGCCAGGCGATGCGCGAGCTGTCCGCTCGGGAACGAACGGTCGTCGGCATGTACTACTTCGAGGAGCGGTCCCAGTCGGAGATCGCGAGTTGTTACGGCGTCAGCCAGATGCAGGTGTCCCGATGGCTGAGCCGTGCCATCCGCCGGTTGCGGGAGCGCGTGCGATCCTGAAGCAACGGCCGTTCGGTGAGCAGGCTCACACGCAGGAGGTGGTTCAACCTCGCCGGAGTGGGTAGCGAACCGTGATGGCACGCATAGGGATCAGTCTGTCCTCAGAGGAGCACGGTCCTGGTGATCTCGTGCGCTTCGCGGCGATGGCCGAAGCGCACGGCTTCGCCGACGTCTGGGTGTCGGACCACTTCCATCCCTGGGTCGACACCCAGGGTCAGAGCCCGTTCGTGTGGTCGGTCCTCGGCGGCATCGCCCAGACGACGCCCGGGCTCCGGCTCGGTACGGGGGTCACCTGTCCGACGATCCGGATCCACCCGGCGATCATCGCCCAAGCGGCGGCCACAACTGCGGTGATGACCGGCGGCAGCTTCTTCCTCGGAGTGGGAAGCGGAGAGAACCTCAACGAGCACATCCTCGGAGATCGCTGGCCGCCGGCAGCCGTGCGCCTGGAGATGCTGGAAGAGGCGGTGTCGGTGATGCGCCTCCTCTGGGAGGGTGGCGACCAGAGCCACCATGGCGACCACTACACGGTGGAGAACGCACGTCTCTACACGCTGCCCGACGAACCGCCGCCGGTCTATGTCTCAGCGTTTGGACCCAAGGCGGTGTCAGTTGCGGCGCGGATCGGCGATGGTCTCGTGACGACTGCGCCGCAGGCCGAGTTGGTCGAGCAGTACCGAGCAGAGGGCGGCAAGGGACCGGTGCTCGGTGGTCCGAAGGCCTGCTGGGCTCCCGATGAGGCAAGCGCCCGGAAGCTCGCGTTCGAGCTGTGGCCGAACATGGGCCTCCCCGGGGAGTTGGCACAGGAGCTGGCCACGCCTGCTCACTTCGAGCAGGCGTGCGAGCTGGTGCGCGAGGACGACGCCCTTGGTTCTCTGCCCCTCGGGCCGGACCCGGAGGTCCACGCTGGATCGCTTCGCCAGTACGCCGAGGCAGGCTTCGATGAGATCTACGTGCAGCAGATCGGCTCGGAGCAGGAGTCGTTCCTCGCCTTCTACCGGGACGAGGTGCTTCCGCGACTCTGATCGGGGACAACGACGGCCGGCGGACCGGCGGTTCCTCCGCTGGATGAGGGCTGCGACGGTTGGGTACTTCTGGCGATTGATCCCAACCCCATCCGGAGCCCGTCATGCCCACGCCGGACGACACGTCTGTTCCACTGCATCTCGTCGACCGCCGTCTGCCGCGGACACGAGGCGATCGCTGTCGAACGAGCTGGCCTTTGAGCTCGTGGTCTCAGGCGGCGATGCCGGGATCGACCGCGAGATGGTCTACGTCCAGGGGATCTTCGGACCGAAGTTCCGCGTCACCGCCAGCCGCGGCGTACCTCAGGAGTCCGACTTGGCCGAGTTCGTGGTCGCGACGATCCATCCTTCGGCCATCTTGCGCTCCGCAGACCGCCGAGAGGCGGAGATGGCTGCGTTCACCCAAGATCTCGCTGCTGCCTGGGTCCTGCTCCGAGACTGACTGTGGCATCCGGGGCGGCGGTGACGTAGAGCTCGCCGAGCTCGATGTTCGACCTTGCCAGCTCACGGGTCATCGTCGACGAGTGTTTTGGCAGCGTCCTATCTGGGCAGACGGCAGATGTGGTCGAACCAGCTCGCGGTGGAGTGCCGTCGGTGCCAAACGACAACACGACGCTGCTCGCCGTGTTGCACGCGCTGGCCGAGGAGGGTTGGATCGAGAACTTGTCGGTCACCGACGAGGGAGAGGTGCGGTGTCCGAGTTGTGACACCGTCTCGCCCGCCGGGGACGTGTCGCTCGACCGGCTCCGGCGGCTGGAAGGCGCGTCCGACCCGGACGACATGATGGCCGTGCTGGCCATCACCTGTCCGAGCTGCGATGCGCGAGGTGTGGTGGTGGCCAACTATGGGCCGAACGCCAGCGAGGGGGACTCTCTCCTGTTGCAGGCCTTGGGCGACGAGCGTCCGGGTGGTTGAGGCGGGCAATCCGGTTTGCGCCTCCGTGCAGCCCCGGGGAACAGTTCGGGGCCCGGTGATGACAGTGGTGATGGGAGTGACGGGAACCGGCAAGTCCTCGATCGGGAGACGGCTGGCCCGATCGCTCGATCAACCGTTCATCGAGGGTGACGACTTCCACAGCTCGGCCAGCATCGAGAAGATGCGCAGCGGCGTACCACTTACCGACGAGGACCGGGCACCGTGGCTCGACCGTCTCAACCGTGAGCTCCTTCGGCATCACTCGTCGGGAGCTGTCCTCGCGTGTTCTGCCCTCACCGAATCGTCCCGGCGACGGCTGACCGCCGCCGTCGAAGACGTGCGGTTCGTGTTCCTACGAGGCGACGAGCACCTCTTGCGCTCGCGACTGGAAGCCCGCAGAGGTCATTTTGCCAAGGCCAACCTCCTCGACTCACAACTCGAGACGTTGGAGGAGCCTGATGACGCCGCGGTCGTGGAGGTCGACGGCTCGCCGGACGAGGTCTTCGCCAGAGTCCTCGCTGCTGCTCGGGCCGGAACCCGCCACCTCGGGTAGAGGAGCACCATGCCCCGACCGGGAGTTGTCTTCGACGTCGACGGGACCCTCGTCGATTCCACCTACATCCACGTCATGGCGTGGCACCACGTCTTCAGGGAGTACGAGGTCGTCGTTTCGATGCGGCGGATACACGCGCTCATCGGCATGGGAGCCGAGATGCTGGTGCAGGAAGCTGCCGGACGACCGCTTGATGGCGCGGCCGACCGACACGCAGCCCACTACCGTCACCTCCGGGACGGCGTCGAGCCGCTGACCGGCGCAACGGATCTCCTCACCGCGGTGCGCGAACTGGGGCTCGGCGTGGTGCTGGCCAGCTCGGCCGAGCGTGACGATGTCGACGACGCGATCACGCGGCTAGGAGCCGCCGACATCATCGACGGGAGCACGTCAGCCAGTGACGCGACCGCGGCCAAGCCGTCGCCGGACATCCTCGTCGCAGCGATCAAGCAGAGTGAGATCGACCCGCAACGTTCAGTTGCAGTAGGCGACTCGACGTGGGATGTCGAGGCGGCCTCTCGGATCGGTTTGCCCACCATCGCCTTCTTGAGCGGCGGCATCTCTGAAGCCGACCTCCGTGATGCTGGAGCGGTGGAGACATACGACGGCCCGGCCCAACTCCTGGCCGAACTGCCGAAGAGCCTCATCGCCATGCTGATCGATTGACGCCGTCAGCTTCGACGGCGGATGAGCCGCTGACGCTGTCAGACTCGACGCAATAGCTGGGCCCCCTCCCGCAGCTATTGCGTCGAGAACCGTGGCATCCTGACCGGCGAACAGGCGCGACGCACCGGCGCGTGCCACCCTGAACTGACATGCACGCAGTCACGATCATCGACGGCCGACTCGAGTGGCGAGAACACCCCGATCCCGAGCCCGGGACCGGCGAGGTCCTGGTACGGGTGCGGGCGGCCGGGTTGAACGGAGCGGACAGCATGCAGCTGGCCGGGCTCTACCCGGCGCCGCCCGGCTCTCCCGCCGACATCCCGGGGATGGAGCTGGCCGGTGAGATCGTCGCTCTCGGACCGGGTGCGACTCGCTGCAACGTGGATGACCGCGTGATGGCGGTGGTGGGCGGAGGGGGACAAGCCGAGCTGGCGGTCGTCCACGAACGTCACCTGCTCGCAGTGCCGGACGCCGTTCCGTGGGAAGAGGCCGGCGGTTTCCCGGAGGTCTTCACCACCGCACACGATGCGCTGTTCACCCAGTGCGAGCTCCGGGTCGGTGAGCGAGTGTGCGTGCACGGCGCAGCCGGAGGGGTGGGTATCGCCGGTGTGCAACTCGCGGCCGCTGCCGGTGCGGTGGTGGTGGCGACAGTCCGCAACGCGGATCTACGTGATGCGGTGGCGACGTTCGGGGCTACGGCCATCGCACCGGACGAGTTCGTCGAGCAAGGCCCGTTCGATGTGGTGCTCGAGCTGGTCGGGGCGCCGAACCTTGCCGACGACGTGCGAGCGCTCGCCACCGGCGGTCGGGTCGCCATCATCGGAGTGGGGGGCGGTGCCAAGGCGGAACTGAACCTGCTCGACCTCATGGGCAAACGAGCCCGGATCCACGGGTCGACGCTGCGGGCCCGCAGCTTCGAGGACAAGGCGCTCGCGGCGCGCTTGGTGGAGCGTCACGTGCTCGCGCTGTTGGCGTCGGGCCGCGTACGGGTGCCGGTTGTTGCCACATACCCGATGGCCGGTGCCGCAGAGGCCTACGAACGCTTCGCCGCCGGCGGAAAGCTCGGGAAGTTGGTCCTCACCAGCGGGGACGCCTGATCATCGGTCCGGGGCGGCCGTCCCTTCGCGACGCACCGTCCTGCGCGTCGGACACGTGGTTCGCCGGCCGCCCCAGCCTGGCGCGCTGAGACCGCCGTGACCGGCATGAGCGCACCAACCCCGTGGCTCCACCGATGGCCGTGCTGGCACGAAGGGCTGACGTTCACCCCAACGCTTGTGGCGCGAGCACGAACAGCAGTCGCGCCCTGCACGACTCGGCAGCTCCCACCGACGCAACCCCGCGGCCCCAACCTCCCCGCCCGCTGAGCTGCTCGATCGTCACCCGCAACGTCAGCTCGTCACCAGGGAGCACCTGCCGGCGGAATCGCACCTCCTCCACGCCGCCGAACAACGGCAGACGGTCGGCGTAGTCGGGGTGGGCGAGGAGAGCTACCGCTCCCACCTGGGCCAGGGCCTCGAGCTGCAACACACCCGGAACGACGGGGCGGCCGGGAAAGTGGCCGGCCAGCCAAGGCTCGTCGCCGCCGATGCGCCACCGTGCCACCGCCTGAGAGCCCGGCTCGCAGGAGTCGACGGCGTCGACGAAGCGGAACGGTGGTCGATGGGGGAGCAACGCCACAAAGCGGTCCATCGTGTCCTTCTCAGCGTCCTCGATAGGTGATCGACCGGCCGATCCCGAAGTTACCCGCGGGTAGATGAAACGTCTGCCGCCGGGTTCCTGTCAGAGCGTCATCGAGACGAAACGAACTCCTAGGACCCTGATGACGCTGCGGAAACCTGCGACTGCGATGGTGCGACGATGAGCATCGCTGTGGTCTTTCCCGGTCAGGGCAGTCAACACGCGGGAGCCGGCCAGGCTTGGGCGCGAGAGCCGACCTGGGCGCTGGTGGACCGTGCCGAGCACCTGCTCGACCGACCGCTCGGCGACCTCCTGCTCGACGCGAGCGCCGAAGACCTGAAGGCCACCGTGGCCAGTCAGCTCTCGGTTCTGCTCGCTTCGCTCATGGCATGGCACGCCGTCGCATCTGTCCTGGACGCGGCTCCGGCCGCCATGGCGGGACATTCCTTGGGACAAGTGACCGCTCTGCTCGCTTCCGGTGCCATGACCGAGGCCGACGGGTTGCAGTTCGCCGCAGCCCGAGCCGACGCCACCCAGCGCGCCGCGAACGAACGCCCGGGCGTCATGGCTGCGCTGCTCGGAGCATCGGAGGAGCAGGCCGGCGATGCGTGCTCGGCGGCACCAGACGCCTGTTGGGTGGCCAACGTCAATGCTCCCGGGCAGGTCGTGATCGCCGGCACCCCAGAGGGCGTGGCCTCCGCCTCGGACCGAGCGACCACCATCGGGATCCGCCGGGTCCGCCCTCTCGAAGTCGGGGGTGCGTTCCACACCCCCCTGATGAGCGCAGCAGCAGCCGAGCTGCGCGATGTGCTGGAGACAACCCGGTTCTCGAGTCCGTCGGTACCCATCGTGACCAACCACGACGCTGTGGCGCATGACGACGACGGGGGTTGGCCCGGGCGTTTGGCCACACACCTCGTCTCGC
Source organism: Acidimicrobiales bacterium (assembly GCA_038253965.1). Classification (GTDB taxonomy): domain Bacteria; phylum Actinomycetota; class Acidimicrobiia; order Acidimicrobiales; family Iamiaceae; genus JBBSGQ01. The sequence goes on from JBBSGQ010000028.1 coordinate 13,956, forward strand.
CTGTGCGGTGGGCCGACTGCGTGACGACGATGGTCGGACTCGGAGTCGACCGGTTCGTGGAGGTAGGGCCCGGCAACGCGCTCACCGGGCTGATCCGTCGGATAGCACCCGAGGCCTCCACCGTGAACGTGGCCGAACCGGCCGATGTCAAGGTCGTGGCCGACCTCGTCGGAGCGACGCGATGACCGCCGTGATGCGTCTCCACGAGGGGGATGACGTTCACCTCCACGCCCGCATGGTCGTGGCACCCGTGGCCGGGGTCTTCCGAGCTGCGGCCCCGGAGACGGTGACGACCGAGGGCGAGATCCTCTCCGAAGGTCAGGTCGTCGGCGTGATCGAAGGATCTGGCCGGGTGGAGGACGTGGTCAGTGCCTTCACCGGGTTCTTCATGGGAGCCCTTGTCGAGTCGGGCGAGCGGGTACGGCCCGGCCAGCCCGTCGCCTGGCTCCACGACGTGCACCTGAGTGGCCGCCGGTGAGCGCGAGCGCGCCCGCACCGGCACCACTCATACGCCAAGGCACGCTGCAGACGAGGGCCGGCGCCCGGTTTCTCGGACTCGGCCGTTCGCTTCCCGCCACTGTCGTAACCAACGCCGATCTCGAAGCCCGCCTCGACACGTCCGACGCCTGGATCCGCGAGCGCACCGGCATCGCTGAACGGCGGGTCGCCGACCCGGGCCAGACCACAGCCGACCTGGCGGTGGCCGCCGGGACCGATGCGCTGCACGGGTCAGGGGTGGACCCTGTCGACGTGGATGTCGTCATCGTGGCCACGACGACACCTGATACCGCTTGTCCTGCGACTGCGGCGTCCGTCCAGGCCCGGCTCGGGACGGCCGGAGCGGCGTTCGACCTGAACGCAGCATGCGCAGGGTTCGCCTATGCGCTTTACGTCGGCATCGGGATGCTGGCCACAGGCTCGGTCGATCACGTGCTCGTGATCGGTGCCGACCGGTTCACTGCGCTCATCGATCCCGACGATCGTTCCACAGCCATCCTGTTCGGCGACGGAGCCGGCGCCGTCCTACTGGGAAGCAGCCCGGTGGGCTTCGCTGGCCCGGGCCTGCTCGGCGCTGACCTCGGCGGCGACGGCACTGCACTGACTGCTCTGCACGTACCGCCGGGCGAGGCATACGTGTCGATGGACGGCCAAGAGGTCTACCGCCGAGCGACACGCGCCCTGGTGGCCTCCTGTTCGAGCGCGTTGCGTGCCGCTGGTGCAACTGGACCAGATGACGTCGACCTGTTCGTCCCGCACCAGGCCAACGCGCGCATCATCGAGGCGACGGCTCGTCGGCTCCGCATCCCGCCCGAGCGCGTGGTGGTCGACGTCGATCGCTATGGCAACACGTCCGCTGCATCCGTGCCGATCGCGCTGGCTGATGCGGACGCCGACGGCCGTCTCACAGACGGCAGTCGCGTCCTCCTGGCCGGTATCGGCGCGGGCATGGCTTGGGCCAGCCTGTACCTCCGGTGGGGCGCATGACCGCCGATGCGCCGGGAGAGCGCATCGCTCTTGTGACCGGCGGATCGCGAGGCATCGGCGCCGCGACAGCCATCGCTCTGGCCGACTCGGGCCACGCCGTCGCGGTCGGCTACCGGTCCGGCGTCGAGGAGGCGAAGCAGGTGGTCGCCGATATCGAGGCGAATGGCGGCTGCGCGGCGGCCGTGGCCATCGACGTCAGTGCGCCCGGCCGCGTCGATGATGCGATCACCGAGATCGAGCAACGACTGGGCCCCGTGGCGGTACTCGTCAACAACGCAGGTGTCACCGACGATGGCCTCCTCATGCGCATGACCGACGAGGGTTGGCGCGCCGTCATGGCCACCAACCTCGATGGCGCTTTCCACGTCACCCGGCGCGTGACGGCTGGAATGGTCCGGGCCCGGTGGGGGCGGATCGTGAACGTCTCCTCGGTGGTCGGCCTCACCGGCTCGGCCGGCCAG